>PMJN01000126.1 GCA_003157445.1 Micrococcales bacterium | reverse complement strand
ATACGGTTGCCGACGACATCCTGGTGGTCATCGACGAGGCCTATGTCGAGTTCGTCACCGATCAGCGGGCCCCCGACGGGCTAGCGACCTATGCCGGACGGCCGAACGTCGCGATCCTGCGGACCTTCAGCAAGGCCTACGGCCTGGCGGGACTTCGGGTGGGTTATGCCGTGGCCCACGAGCCGGTCGCCCAGGCTCTTCGCAAGACGGCGTTGCCCTTCGGTGTAAGCAGCATCGCCCAGCGTGCAGCGATTGCCAGCTTGGACGCCTTTGATGAGCTTCAGGAGCGCGTTGACGCGCTCGTGGCCGGACGCGAGCGAGTCGTGGCCGAACTGCGCCACCAGGGATGGCAGCTTCCTGAGTCGCAAGCCAACTTCGTATGGCTGCCACTGGGTGCCGACACCGTGGCATTTGCTACCGCAGCCGACAAGGCGGGTCTGGTCGTACGGGCTTTTCCCGGCGAAGGTGCGCGCTGCACCATCGCCGAGGCCCACGCCAACGACCTTCTGCTTCACGTCGCTCGGGACTTCGTGGTGGCTCGGACCTTCTGAGCTGACCCCTGTGTAGGCCTGTGATCGCGACGGCACCCCGATTCGTGCTTCCTTAGCTTTCTGCAGGTAACGTGTGCTGGCAAGGAATGTGAGCGTCGCCACACGCGCGCGCGTAGTCCCTGCTATGAGAGCATCGGCGGAGACCCCGCTACGCGTTTCATGGCCCGAGGCGAACTGGCGGTGATCCCGCGTTCGCGAAGAAGGAGTGCCTGTGAGCGACAAAGAAGTCGCGATGCCGCCGGAAGGCGTCGATGCCGCTGCCGTAGCAGCGCTGGTTGCGCCGGTCGCCGAGATCATCGGCGGAGCCGAGTTCGTCCAGCTGCTCACCCCCGAGGGGGAGCGCGTCGATCATCCCGAATACTCGCAATACGTTGCCGATCTGAGCGACGAGGACCTGCGCGGGTTCTATCGCGACCAGGTCCTCATTCGCCGCTTCGATGCCGAGGCCACGGCTTTGCAGCGCCAAGGTGAGCTCGGTCTATGGGCAAGCTTGCTCGGCCAGGAGGCCGCTCAGGTCGGCTCAGGCCGGGCGCTCCGTCCGCAGGACTATGCCTTTCCGACCTACCGTGAGCACGGCGTTGCCTGGTGTCGCGGGGTCAACCCCCTTAACCTGCTGGGCATGTTCCGCGGGGTCAACCATGGCGGGTGGGACCCGAACGAAAACAACTTCCACCTGTACACCGTGGTCATCGGCGCCCAGACTCTGCACGCTGTCGGCTACGCCATGGGCATCCAGCATGACCACGCAGTCGGCACCGGCGACCCCGATAGAGACACAGCTGTCATCGCGTACTTCGGTGATGGTGCCAGCGCCCAGGGTGACGTGAACGAGTCCTTCGTCTATGCGGCATCCACGAACGCACCTGTCGTCTTTTTCTGCCAGAACAACCAGTGGGCCATCTCCCAGCCGGTCGAGCGACAGAGCAGGATCCCGATCTACCAGCGCGCGCGCGGCTTCGGCTTCCCCGGTGTCCGGGTGGACGGCAACGACGTCCTGGCCGTGTACGCCGTGACCAAGGCTGCGCTCAACTCGGCCCGCAGCGGGCAGGGGCCGATGCTCATCGAGGCGTTCACCTACCGGATGGGTGCGCACACGACCTCCGACGACCCCACGAAGTACCGCATCTCGGCCGAGGTCGAGGTCTGGAAGCTGCGCGACCCGATCGCCCGACTCAAGGCATATCTGACCTCTAGTCTCAAGGCCGACCCGGCGTTCTTCGACGATGTCGAGACTGAGGCCGACGCGTTGGCGGGACGGGTTCGCGCGGGCTGTCTGGCGATGCCCGACCCAGAGCCCATGTCGATGTTCGACAACATCTACGTCGAGCAGCACCCGCTGATCGACGCCGAGCGTGCTGGGTTCGCTGCCTATTCCGCGAGCTTTGAGGGAGAGCACTGACATGTCGAAGGTAACTATCGGCAAGGCCATCAACGCCGGTCTGCGACGGGCCATGGAGCGCGATCCCAAGATCGTCATCATGGGCGAGGACATCGGCAAGCTGGGTGGCGTGTTCCGGGTCACCGAGAACCTCCAGAAGGACTTCGGCGAGGACCGGATCATCGATACCCCGCTGGCAGAGTCCGGCATCGTGGGCACCGCCATCGGTATGGCGCTGCGCGGCTACCGGCCTATCGTGGAGATCCAGTTCGACGGGTTCGTCTACCCCGCTTTCAGCCAGATCACGTGCCAGGTCGCCAAGATGCACGCGCGATCGCTGGGCAAGATCAAGCTCCCCATGGTGATCCGGATACCCGTCGGCGGCGGCATCGGCGCGGTCGAACACCACAGCGAGTCCAACGAGGCGTATTTCGCCCATACGGCAGGTCTTCGAGTCGTCGCATGCTCGAATGCCGAGGACGCCTACTGGATGATCCAGCAGGCCGTGGAGTCCGACGACCCGATCATCTTCTATGAGCCCAAGCGGCGCTATCACGAGAAGGGCGAAGTGGACCTGACGGCCACCTCAGCGCCGCGACCTCTGTTCGGGGCGAACATCGCGCTCGTCGGCGAGCACCTGACCCTGGCGGCCTACGGGCCCATGGTCAAGGTATGTCTGGACGCTGCTGCTGCCGCCGCAGCCGAGGGCAAGTCGATCGAGGTCATCGACCTGCGCTCGCTGTCCCCGCTGGATCTGGACGCTGTGGCAACGTCGGTGAACAAGACGGGCCGGCTGGTCGTTACTCATGAGGCATCGACGTTCCTGGGCATGGGTGCGGAGATCGCCGCGGCCATCCAGCAGCGCTGCTTCTACAGCCTTGAGTCTCCGGTGATCCGGGTCGGCGGGTACAACCTGCCCTACCCGCCCAGCAGGCTCGAAGAAGAGTTCCTGCCCGACCTTGATCGCGTGCTCGACGGTGTCGACCGTGCTCTCGCCTACTGATACGGAACGGGGCCACAAGCCATGGCTGTAAGGCATTTCAACCTCCCGGACCCGGGCGAGGGCCTTGTCGAGGCCGAGATCGTCACCTGGAAGGTCAAGGTCGGGGATCTCGTCAAAGTCAACGACGTCTTCGTCGAGATAGAGACGGCTAAATCTCTGGTCGAGCTTCCTGTGCCGTACGCCGGCACGGTCACCGCGCTGCTTGTCTCCGAGGGCGACACAGTGCAGGTCGGTACCCCGATCATCTCGATCGACAACGGGCTCGACGGTGATGTCGCCCCGCTGACAGCCCCGTCCACCATGACGGCTGCCGGGATCGCGGATGCGGCGAGCGCGACGGCAAAGGATGACGAGATCGAGGTCGGCAACACCGGTGGTGCCGCCAGCGGTGAGCGGGTTGCGAACCTGGTCGGATACGGCCCACGAGTGACCTCGGGCATGCGTCGCTCTCGCAAGACTGTGAGCCCCCTGGCCACGACGACCGCCCAGGTCAATCAGGCGTTCTCGCCCGTTCCAGCCCAGCCCGCGTCCCTTGCGGCAGCCCCTGTCTCGTTCCGTTCGCCCGGCGCCAAGGCGTTGGCCAAGCCTCCGGTACGCAAGTTCGCCAAGGACCGGGGCGTCGACCTCTCGCAGGTCACCGGGTCCGGTGAAGATGGCATCGTCAGCCGAGCCGATGTGGAGGCTTACGTCGCAGACGGCAGCGCGGCCGCGTCGGTCAGCGGCACCGGCTCATCGAAAGACATCGCGCCTGCCATCTTGGGCGCTGGCGAGCGTGAGAGGCGCATCCCGATCAAGGGGGTACGCAAGATCACCGCGCAGGCCATGGTCGCCTCGGCATTTACGGCTCCACACGTCACCGAGTTCATCACCGTTGACGTGAGCGACACGATGAACCTGCTGGACCGGCTCAAGACTGACCCAGAGTTCCGAGATGTCAAGGTCAGCCCGTTGCTGATCGTGGCTAAGGCGCTGATCATCGCCAGCGGCCGCAACCCTGGGATCAACGCCACCTGGGACGAGGCGGCGCAGGAGATCGTGGTCAAGAACTACGTCAACCTCGGCATCGCGGCGGCTACTCCCCGTGGGCTGATCGTGCCCAACATCAAGGACGCCGACCAGATGTCGCTTCGCCAGTTGGCTGACGCCATGGCCAACCTGGTGTCAACGGCCCGCGAGGGCAAGACGCAGCCGGCGGCCATATCGGGTGGCTCGATCACGATCACCAACGTTGGCGTATTCGGTGTCGACACCGGCACCCCTATCCTCAACACGGGCGAGGCCGCGATACTGGCCTTCGGAGTGGTCCGGCAGATGCCATGGGTTGTCAACGGCGAGATCCAGGTTCGTTGGGTCACCCAGCTGAGCCTTTCGTTCGACCACCGCATGGTCGATGGCGATCTTGGCTCACGTTTCCTGGCCGACGTCGCGGCGATACTGCACGACCCGAGCAGGGCACTGGTCTGGGGCTGAGCCAGACCCAAAGACGCGTCGTCGCCTGGTTCAGGCGACCAGCGCGACGGCGCCCTTGGCGATGAGAACGACAGCGACTACAGCAAGGACGACCGTCAGGACCTTGTGGCCGTTGGCAATCAGCCAGACTCGCCACTCTTGATAGATCTTGGGTGCGTCCTTGCGGCGGAACACCAACAACAGCAGGGGTGCGGCAACTCCGGCTGAGGCCACGATGATGAACACCACCAGGACGATGGTGGCTCCGGCCTGGGAGAGCCCAGCCTGGACAACGTTGCTGACGGCCGCGACAACGATGGCGTAGTTGGGCAGAAACGCTCCCAGGACGAAGGCCGGCGGCGGTGACATCGAGTCCAGCCGCGACATCCACTTCGGTTGGGTACCGGCTGGCTGCGCCGCGACCGGCCTTCGCGAACGCACAAGCAACCAACCGCCCAGCGCAACGCCAGAGGCAATCTCGACCCAGCTCGTCCAGGTCGAGCTCGACGCTGCCTTGGGCGTCTGCGGGTACAAAGCGATCGTGGCGATTGCCACGGCCGCAAGGGCCAGGAGCCAGCCAAAGACATACGCCATCGTCTTGGCCACGCCGCTCTCGGACGTGACCAGCAGCACTGCGGCCAGCACCGACCAAGGCTGGATTGCCAGTGCCAACGCCAGCAGCAGCAGCGTTAGTAGCGAAGCAACGTCCATGGACCTCTCCCGTCATCGGACTCCTGGGGCGCAAACCCGGCCGTTGCGGGCGGGGGGAAATTCTTGCGGCTGTCGGTGGAAGGCTGCGGGTTCAATCCTGTTGGGCGATAACCAAACCCGGCACTGTTTGGCAGTACCAGCGTTAACCGCACCAGCCCATGACGCGGCCGCGCGCAGCGACTTGGGAGTCTTGGCCCTGTCT
>PMJN01000111.1:400-2574 GCA_003157445.1 Micrococcales bacterium | reverse complement strand
CAATGTGAGACAGGGCGCACAGAAGGTGACCCTGGCCCTGACCGACCCCGACTCCAACACCGTCGTGCCAGCCGCCAGCCCGCGCTTTAAGGGTGACTTCATGCTGGACTCCCAAGGCGACAAGCAGCTGATCTTCGCCAACACGGCGCGAGCCAGCAAAGCGCCGCTTCGGGTGCTGAACGTGACCCAGCCCCTGGACGACACCGCCTTCGCGGCCTCCTCAGAGCAGACCCTGTGGGTCAGCGATCCGACCCACAACGTCCTCTACGCCGTGACCGGCCCCTTCAAAGCCGGGCAGGTCTTCTCCTCAGTAAGCCCAGAGGTGGGCCCGAGCTACCTGGCCAACCTGAACCTGAACGACGGGACCCTCACCCCGGTCAAGGAACTGGCTGCCATCCAGCCCAAGGGACTGCTCTTCTCCGACCCTCGGTAGGACACCCGGACACCAACCCAGAGGGAGCCCAGAAACGGGACCGGCCAGCGGCGGATGAGTAGTCCTGGCAGCACTACTGGTCGGCCGCTGCGAAGGTCCTCTTGCTCCTGAGATCGAGAAAACCGCAAGGGCCGGGACTATCGCACTAGGCGAAAGTCCCGGCCCTTAGCGCGCCGGGCCGAACATGGCCTGTGCAGGTGCAACCAGCAAAGCAAGAGGCCCGGGTCCTCTCAATCCTCAGGTTCAAGCCCACGGCTGTGCCACGGCAGTCCCGGCCTTTCACCGCCGAGCAGCCCTTGTTCGGGACTCATACTGAGGTGCTCAGCCCAGCCCGCGCCACGACCGCGGGACATCAGATGTGGTCAACTGCAGCCGTGTGGCTGGCCCTAGCCCTGGTCAGGTCCTTCGCGCCGAATCGTCCGAGACGCCCGGCGACCGGGATCACCACTCATCCATTCGATGGCTTGTCACGGGCCTGAAGGCCTGCCATCGTGACATCACCAGCATCCTTTGGGCAGGGTGGGGTTCATTTCCTGGGGGGTAGGTAGTTACCGGTGGCGTTGCTTACAGGTCTTCCCCATCCTTGGGTTGCCGCGCTGCTGCAGCCGGTATCTCTTGGCGGACAACGGATCCTCGATAAGGCCGCGGCGCCCATTGCGTCCCGGCTGACTTACGCTCAGCTCTCAGACCTGCTGGGCGAGGACGTCCGCCAGCAGCCGGCCCACAAACATGCGACCAGAAGGCCCTCTGGGCAAAGCCGAGGCGGCCAGGACTTGCCCGCCGCCCGAAACCATCGCAGGTAACGACCCACGAGGCGGCAATAGCCATGAGCACGTCACCAAGCTCGGTCCCCACAGTGCCCACACCGTCCTCACCCCCCTCCAAGAAGGTCCCCCGACCATGGTGGGCGCTGGTCGTGGGCTTGGGCGCAATCGCCAGCCTCGGTGCCGGAACATGGCTGTACACCGCAAACGCACCCCGGCTGAACATCGTCGCAGTGGAGCTCGGTGGCCACGGGCAGAGATGGCCGCTGCCGTCGGGCACCTCGTCTGCGATCGCCTGGGACTATGCGTTCATCGCCGGCTACGGCCTCGCACTGTGGTTGGGCACGACCACGGCACGATGGGTGTTCTGGTCACCGCGCGCCGCCGCCCTCGCACGCCTGGGCCGGGGTGCGACGGTGGTCGTGGTCGTGGCGGACCTGATCGAGAACCTGTGCCTCACTGTCGCGCTGTCCAGCGCTGGACCGGGCAGGTCCACCCTTGCGACCAGAGCCCTGGATGCGGCCGCCACCGCGGCCACCATCAAGTTCACGATCCTGGTCCCGGCGGCGGCCATCGCCGTGGTCGGCGTCGCCGTTACCCTCGCCCGGCTGCTATCCAGCACCCGCCGCGCCAAGCTCTGGGATGTCGAGATGGTCCGCCTGCCCACGACCACCGAGGAGCCGCCGTGGGATCCGTCGATCGCCGGCGCCCCGGCAGGCACCCGGCGCGCCGACGCCCGCGCCAGCCTGGATATTTCACGCCAAAGACTGCACCACCGCCTGTACCGAACCAGCTCGTCGACCCACGCACACCGGCCCCCGGCCGAACCCCTGGAACCGGCCTGCGACCAGCCCCGGTGGCGACACGCCTTCAACGTCCCCAGCATCGAACCGAGTGATCTGGAAGACCGAAAGCCGTGGGACGACGTGTCAGGCTTCTGCCTGTCCGGGGGGGGAATCCGCTCCGCAAGCGTCGCG
>PMJN01000111.1:0-299 GCA_003157445.1 Micrococcales bacterium | reverse complement strand
CATGGCAGTCCTGGCCCGAGGACTCCTCGCTACCCTCTTACTGCTCTTCGCGCCCGCGGTGGCCATTGGCGTGGCCGCGGCGTGGTTCTACCGGGCGGTCCCGCTCGGCATGCTCCCAGTGCTCCCACCCCAGATCGCCAAGGCCAACGACCTAGGGGTGAGCACCACAGCCGCAGCCGGCGCGGGGCTGCCCCTGCCGGTGACCGCAGTCCTGGCCGTCGCTGTTGTGGCCGGCCTCGCACTGCTGGCCTGGGTCCTGCAGATGTTCTCCGGCAGTGTCGGCAGCGTCCTGACCGACG
>PMJN01000242.1 GCA_003157445.1 Micrococcales bacterium | reverse complement strand
CAACCATACAAACTTACTCTGCCCAGCCTCGCCAGTCAAATCGGCCACCGATCGAAGATCAGGGGGGATTTTGTCCGGCGTGGCTTTGGGGCCGTGGACGACTTTAGCACCGTTTTGGGCCACTGTTAACCGCTGCGTCCTGGTCAGCAGTGCCGGTGACAGATGCCTACGGTGACCTCGGGAACCAAAGCGCCGCAACGGTGTTCGACATGGGTGAAGGCCGGGCTCAGACCGGCGGCACACCCCGGCGGCGGTTACTGAAGGTGCGGTCTCGGCGTGCCGAATAAGCCAGGCGGCGCACAAGCTCGGCGCGTAGCTCGTCAGCCTCGATGATGGCATCGAGCACCAGATCGGCGGCAAGACGCTCGAGGTCCACGTCCTGCTCATAGTCATGACGCTTGGCTTTCACGAACTGTTCTCGCTCGGCAGGATCCTCGATCTCGCCGATCTTGTTGGCGTAGACGGCATTGACCGCCGCCTCCGGGCCCATCACCGCAATCCGTGCGGTGGGCAGCGCCAACGTTGCGTCAGGACCAAAGCCGGGACCGGCCATCGCGTACAGGCCAGCGCCGTAGGCCTTACGAACGATGACCGAGAACTGTGGAACCGTCGCCTCCGAGACCGCTGTGATCATCTTGGCGCCGTGGCGAATGATCCCCGCCCTCTCAACCTCGGAGCCGATCATGAACCCGGGGACGTCAGCCAGGTAGATCAGCGGAATGGAGAAGGCGTCACACAGCCAGATGAACCTTGCCCCCTTGTCCGCGCTGTCCACGAACAGAACGCCACCCTTGACCGCGGAGTTGTTGGCGACCACGCCCACCGTCGACCCCGCCATCCGGCCGAACCCGGTGACCAACTCTGCGGCATACAACGGTTTGAGCTCGAAGAAGGAGTCGTCGTCCACCAACCCGTCGATGAACTCGTGGATGTCGAAGGGCTGGCTCTCTATCTCGGGAACCGTCGAACGCGTCAACGGGTGCATCGGCTCCTCTGCCACGTAGGAGGGCACCTCTGCCCGCCAGTTCGAAGGCACATAGGAGAAGTAGAGTTTGGCAAGGTCTATCGCGTCGGCATCGTCGTGAGCGAGCAGGTCACCACAGCCAGACACGGTGCAGTGCATGCGCGCGCCGCCCATCTCCTCCAGGGAGACTTTCTCGCCCACCACCATCTCGGCCATGCGGGGGCTGCCAAGGTACATCGACGCGTTGCCATCGACCATGATCACGATGTCGGTAAAGGCCGGGATGTAGGCGCCACCAGCTGCCGAGGGTCCGAAGAGGCAACAAATCTGCGGGACCTTGCCAGAGAGCGCAACCTGATTGTGGAATATTCGTCCGGCGCCGCGGCGGCCAGGGAAGAGGTCAACCTGGTCGGTGATGCGCGCCCCGGCAGAGTCGATGAACCAAAAGACAGGCAACTCTTCGCGCAACGCCATCTCAGTAGCGCGGATGATCTTCTCAACCGTGCGCGCTCCCCACGATCCCGCCTTGACCGTCGGGTCGTTGGCGACCACGATCGCCGGTCGCCCTTCAACCGTCCCTCTTCCGGTCACAACGCCATCGGCAGGCAGACCCGACGACATCGCATTGGCGAAGCGCCCATCCTCCACGAAGGAGCCTTCATCGAACAGCAACGCGATGCGCTGACGGACATACAGCTTGTTCTGAGACCTCAGCTTGGCCGCAGCTTTCTCAGGTGGTGATGCCGAAGCGGCATGGGCGGCACTGAGCCGCCTGCGCACGTCGGCAACCCGCGGGTCGCCGCCTTCTGTGGGGCCGGCAAAGGATGGCTGCGGATGGGATTGGACGTCCGTCATAACGACATCTCCTGAGATGAGAGCCATGGATCAGGCGTTGGGCAGACCAAGGCCGCGCGCGATGACCATGCGCTGGACCTCACTGGTACCTTCGCCTATCTCCAGGATCTTTGCATCTCGGTAGAAGCGGGCCACCGGGAACTCCTCCATGAAGCCGTTGCCGCCGAAGATCTGGGTGGCGATGCGGGTGGCCGTCACGGCTGCCTCGGTCGAGTAGAGCTTGGCCACCGCCGCGGCTTGTTTGACCTCCGGGACGGAGCGACGCCCTGCGTGGAGCTCGTCCTTGAGCCAGGCGGCCTTGTATGTCAGCAGGCGGGCGGCCTCGACCATCACCTCTAGGTCGGCGATCTGGAACGAGACACCCTGGTTGACTCCAATGGGCCGGCCGAACGCGATGCGTGTCTTGGCGTACTCGGTAGAAGCCTCCAGACAGGCCTGAGCAAGTCCGACAGCCAGTGCACTGATCGCAATGCGCCCGTCATCAAGAGTCTTAAGGAACTGTTTGAAGCCTGCACCCTGCTGGCCGAGCAGGTTGTCGGCCGGGACACGGCAGTCATCGAAGGTCAGGCCGTGGGTGTCTGATGCGTGCCAGCCCAGCTTGCGGTACGGCGCCTCGACAACGAATCCTTTTGTGCCGGATGGGATCAAGATCGCACTGATCCGGGCGGAGCCGTCAGCATTCTCGCCGGTACGGGCCGTGACCGTCACGACGGAAGTGATGTCGGTGCCGCTGTTGGTGATGAATGCCTTGGAACCGCTGACGACCCATTGGTCACCATCAAGGCGAGCCTTCGTGCGGGTGGCACCGGCGTCGGAGCCGGCCTCGGACTCGGTCAGACCGAAAGCTGCCAGCGCACGACCGGCAACGAGGTCGGGCAGCCAACGTTCTTTCTGCTCCTGGGTGCCATACGTAAGGATCGGGTTGATGCCCAGTCCGACACCGGCCGACAGCGTGATGCCGATGGACTGGTCGACCCGGCCGAGCTCTTCGATGGCCACGCAAAGGCTCGTGAAGTCGCCGTCGGCACCCCCGAACTCCTCCGGAACCACGAGGCCGAACAGCCCGAGGTCGCCCATTTTTGGGACGAGGTCGACCGGGAAGTGATCCTCCTGATCCCAGGTGGCGATGTACGGAGCCACTTCCGTCTCGGCGAACTCGCGCACGACGGCGCGAAACTCTTCGTGATCCTTACTGAGCTCGAACATGAGTTGGTGGGCCCTTCGTTGGCGCCGGGGAACGAGAACTTGTTTGAGAGCGTGTCCACAACCTACTTGACGTTGACGTAAACGTAAAGCATCCTGACTGACATGACCAGGACTGATCCGGCGGACAGCACAAGGGCGGGCGACTCAGGAACACCGAGCGACTCCAGGACCTGGACGATCGCGCAAGTCGCCGACGAGTTCGCGATCACCCACCGCACCGTTCGCCACTACGAGGAACTCAACCTGATCTCCCCTGAGCGCCGCGGGACGGTGCGCATCTACCACCGCCGCGAACGCACCCGCCTGAATCTGATTTTGCGCGGCAAGCGGCTCGGTTTCCCGCTCGAGGAGATCCGCACGATCATCGATCTGTACGACGAGCCGACTGGCCAGGCGAGCCAGCTGCGATACGTGTTGGACCAGATCCACGACCGGCGCGGGAATCTCGAACGACGCCGACGTGACGTCGAGGACGCACTGAACGAGCTGGACGAGTTCGAGCGTCGCTGCCAGAGCCACCTGCGCCAGCTGGCCCAGCAACCGGGCTCGTTATCGACATGAGCCTGGTCGCCCTGACGCTCCGCTTCTGGACCGTGCCACCAGCCACCCATGGTTCGATGGCACAGGTCACGTCCACTGACCCCAACTTCACACGCTAGGCTCCGCCAATGGCGTCCATCCGCAAGGTACTGATAGCAAACCGGGGCGAGATCGCCGTCCGGATCGCACGTGCATGCAAAGACAGCGGGATCATCTCCGTTGCCGTCTATGCCGATCCGGACCGCGATGCGCTGCACGTCAAGGTCGC
>PMJN01000161.1 GCA_003157445.1 Micrococcales bacterium | reverse complement strand
TCCGGGTCCGCAAGGACGGGACGGTGTTCCCAGCTTCGCTCACCGTCTCACCAATTTGCGACGCGAAAGGCTCGGTCGTCGGGGCATCTGCGATCTGCCACGACATGACCGAGCAAAAGCGTGCGGAGCAGTTAGTTGAGCAGGACCGGGTCATGCTTCGGGCGACCATGGACTCACTGCTGGACCCTCACGTCCTGTTGGAGGCGGTCCGCGACGAGGCCGGGCAGATCGTGAACTTCGCGTTCGCCGATGCCAACCCCGCTGCGTGCGAGTACGCACGAAGAACGCACGACGAGCTGATCAAGATGAGACTGCCTGACCTGTTCCAGAACGTTGCCCAACCCGGCAGCTTGGTCTATCAGTGTCGCCGTGTCGTAGAGACTGGCAAACCTCTGATGCTGGACGACGTCGTCTACACCCAAGAACTCATAGGCCAGGAACGCCACTACGACGTTCGCGCAGCTCGCGTCGGGGACGGACTGTCCTACACGTGGCGGGACGTCACTGACCGACAGTCCGCCGCAGAGTGGGTAGCCGAGTCGGAGGAGCACTTCCGGCTCCTGGCGGAGAACGCCTCTGATGTGGTCATGCGACTGGGCGCGGACCGAAGGTTTGGGTGGGTGTCCGGCTCGGTCGCCGACGTCCTTGGCTGGNNCGGTCGCCGAAACCAGCTCCGAGGACACGGCGAGGATGGAGCTCCGGTTCCGTCGCTCTGACGGCAGCTACCGGTGGGTGCTCTGCCATACACGGCTGAAGTTGGACAAGGACGGCGCTCCGGCGGCCCTGGTGGGCGGCCTGGTCGATATCGAAGCTCGCAAGGAGGTGGAAGCCCAGGAGATGGACCGGCTGGCGACCCTTGAGCGGTTCCAGCAGCTGACCGTCGGACGTGAGCTCAAGATGGTCGAGCTGAAGAAAGAGATCGGCCGGCTCAGGAGTCTCGTCCACCAGGACGGCGACCAAGACGGTGAAGAGCAGTAACACATGGGCTTGGCAAGGGTGATGGGTAATGCAACGGGCCCATCAACGCAGTGAGGCGCAGTGTGCGGCCGTTGCCAGAAGGACGCTCTGGGTCCGCTGCGGTGTCTGCCTCGACCCGTAGTCCGCGTCGAGCCATACGACGACCCCAATGGGCGCGGTCGGTGCAGATTCCGACGTTGGCCCAACTCTTGCCCGACACACTTTCCACTGTCGGCCATTTCGCGAGCGGCGCCCCCCACACAGGGACACGTCCGACTCTGCCGCGTGTGGCGGGTTCTTGGCCTCAAACGAAGTTTGGGTCTGCGCCAGCGTGAGCTGAGGACCTTGGTCGACACGCACCCGTGGGCCCTTCGTCCAGCGCGAGCGACAAGGCCAGGAGACCTGGTACTGCCTCGAGCCCGACAGCTTCCGCACGATCTGCCAACTCCTGGACCCAGGCGGCATCTGAGAGCAGCGTTCGGGCGCCGTCAGGGGTCGGTGGCCGTGGGCGGTCGCAGGAGCCTTGGTCACCTGTATCTGCTATTGACAACAGTCTTGACTGGTGGATACGTTGAACTCATGAACGATCCCCTCGAGCTGGCCCGACGCCTGGCCCCCGTGATGAAGGCCCTCTCCGACGAGAACAGGCTGGCGATCCTGCTCGCAGTCGCCCAGCACGACCGATCGGTCACCGAGCTCACGACCGCCACGGGCCTGGCCCAGACCCTGGTCAGCCATCACTTGAAGAGCCTGCGCGACAACGGGCTCGTCACGGTCACCGCCCACGGCCGCAGCAACGTCTACTCCCTGTGCTGCGCAGCAGTAGCCGACCCACTGGAGATGCTGGCTGCTCTGGCCAAAGGTCCTTCCAATTCCTTGACGACGGGAGCATGACATGACCCCCAACGACGCAGACGGCCTCCGTTCGGTGGTGCGGGAGCATTACGGACGGGCGGCTCGAGAAGCCGGCAACCCAAGCTGCTGTGGCGACCAGGGCAATGACCCAAGCAACGGCCTGGAAGCGTTCGGTCGCTCGGCCTACGATGCCGCAGACCAGGAGCTTCTGCCCGAGGCGGCACTGGTCGCCTCACTGGGCTGCGGCAACCCGACCGTGCGTGCCGAGCTTCGCCCCGGCGAGGTCGTCCTCGACCTCGGGTCCGGCGGTGGGATCGACGTCCTGCTCTCGGCCCGCCGGGTCGCCCCGACCGGTACGGCCTACGGCCTGGACATGACCCCCGAGATGCACAAGCTGGCTCAGCGCAACCAGGCCGACGCCGGCGTCACCAACGCCGAGTTCCTGCTCGGCACCATCGAGCACATCCCGCTGCCGGACGCATCTGTCGACGTGATTATCTCCAACTGTGTGCTGAACCTGGCCGCCGACAAAGGCACCGTCCTGGCAGAGGCCTTCCGCGTGCTCCGCCCCGGCGGGCGCCTAGCCATCTCCGACATCGTCCTGAGCCGGCCCCTCCCGCCCAGACTCACTGCGATCATGGGATTGTGGACCGGCTGCATCGCCGGTGCTCTACCTGAAGCAGAGTTCCGCGGTGAACTGAGCGCCGCTGGCTTCGAGCACGTCGACATCCAGCCCACAAACACCATGCACCGAACAGATCTCGAGTCCATGGCCAGCCAGCTCGACCCCGCGCTCCTTCCCCCGGACATCGACGTGTCATCGACCATCGACGAGCTCGACGGCATCGTGATGAGCGCGTCCATCCGCGCGACGAAGCCATGACAAGCCCCACGCAGATCAGAGTTCCCTGCCACCGACAGCTGACCGGGCAGGAGTAAACATGAAGGCCGCGGTCTACTACCACCCGGGCGGCCCCGAGGTCTTTCGCTACGAGGACGTCCCCGACCCCGCCGTGCCGGCCGACGGGGTGCTGGTGTGGGTCCAGGCGATCAGCATCGAAGGCGGCGACACGCTGCACCGGGCCTGCGACGAGGTCACCGCCACCCCCCACGTCGTGGGCTACCAGTGCGCCGGCACCGTCCTTGCTGTTGGCGATCAGGTCACCAGGTTGCGCGTGGGTGACCGGGTGGTGACAGTTGGCACGGACGGCTCCCACGCCGAGCTGCGCGCAGCGCCGGAGCGGTTCTGCTGGGCGATCCCGCCCGCTCTCTCGACCCAGGAGGCAGCCTGTGTCCCGGTCGCGTTCGGCACCGCCGACGATGCCCTGTTCGAGTTCGGTCACCTCCAGCCCGGCCAGACGGTGCTCGTGCATGCAGGGGCCGGTGGCGTCGGCCTCGCCGCTATTCAGCTCGCCAAGCGCGCCGGCGCGCGTGTCATCGCCACGGCCTCTCGCGACGACAAGCTCGAGCGCCTGGCCGAGCTCGGCCTAGACCACGGCATCAACTACCGGGCGACGGACTTCGTCGAGCAAGTGCGCCGCCTCACCGACGGGCTCGGCGCCGACGTCATCCTTGAGTCCGTCGGCGGCCAAAACCTCCAGAACAGCCTCCGCTGCCTCGCCTACCGCGGGCGCTGCGTCAGCTTCGGCGACGCCGGCCGCCAGCCCGGCCTGCCGATCGACATCTCCAAGCTGCGCCCGAACAACCAGACGCTCACGGGATATTTCCTCGGAGCCGAACTGCTCTTC
>PMJN01000235.1 GCA_003157445.1 Micrococcales bacterium | reverse complement strand
GAGCCGTGCAGACCGAACACCAACCCAGCAGCGAAGTCCACCAGACGCTTGGCGTCTGCGTCATCCAGATCGGTCAGGTTCATGATCACCGGCGTGCCCTCACGAAAGCTCTCACCGATGTTCTTCGCTTCGTTGTAGGTGCGTGGGTGNNTCATGGCGAACAGGAGCCTCCTGACGATCAGGCAACTCCTCGTAGTCGTCGTCATAGTCGTCATAACCCTCATCCTGCTCGTCCTCACGCAGCCCGAGGTACACCATGGTCTTGCGCAGTGCCCCAGCCATCTCGAGCTCCTTAACTGACGGTCAGCGAGTCATCGGATTGTGCACGTCTTCGACAAACGTTCCTTCAAAACTACCCAAACGGTGGCCGCGAACCCAGGATTGCGCTACCGACACGCAGGTGTGTCGCACCGTTTGTCACGGCAGCCTCAAGATCGGAGCTCATCCCTGCAGAGATCCAGGTAGCCGCCGGGTGATCAGCGCGAACCGCACGCGCCACGATGGCCAGCTGCGCAAAAGCCTCGGCCGGGTCGACCCCCAACGGGGCCACGGCCATGACGCCTCGAAGGGTCAGATGCTGCGCGACAGCAACACTGTTCGCGAGCTCTGCAACGCCGTCAGCCGCGATGCCGCCGCGCCCTTGACCTGGTGAGTCTCCGCTCAGACTCACCTGGACCAGCGCGCCCAGCACGCGGCCGGCAGCAGCAGCGGCGCGGTCCAGTGCTCGGACCAGCTTGTCCCGGTCGATGGAATGGACCGTGTCGACATAGGACGCCAACGAGGCAGCCTTGTTGGACTGCAGCTGGCCGATGAAATGGACCTGAAGACGCTGACGCACCTCCGATGGAAGGGCGGCAATCTTGGCCGACGCCTCCTGATCACGATTCTCCCCGATGTCGGTGACGCCGAGCTGGCTAAGCACCTCGATGTCCGAACCCGGAAAGAATTTCGTAACCACGATGAGAGCAACGTCATCGCGTGAGCGGCCCGCCGCTCTGCAGGCAGATGCGATGCGCTCATGGACGAGCTGAAGGTTGCTGGACAGCTCATCGCGTCGAGCGACCGTCTGGTGGACGGACGTCATACGCCTCCTTCGGTATGGGCCTCCAGTAACCGGACGACCCCGGCGAAGCGACCTGTTCGATGCTGGCGACGATAGGAGAAAAGTTCCTCGGACTCGCGGCTGCAACCCCAAATCCATTTCACCGCCACTGATCTTGCCTGCAACTGGTCGACCACACCGGCGGCGACGTCAATGGCCGGGGTCCCCTGCCAGGAGACCGAGGCAGCAACGGGACTGACCTTGGCCGCCTGTGCCCTCAGCTGCTCGGGCACCTCGTAGCAGCGCCCACACACCGACGGGCCGACCACCGCACTGATCGACCGCGCCCCCAGGTCCGTCATCGCGTCAACGGCGCGCCCGACGATCCCCTGCATCATCCCTGGACGTCCTGCATGAACCGCCGCAGCGACGCCGACGACCCTGTCGACCAACAGGACCGGAGTGCAGTCAGCGACAAGAACCGCCAGCGCAACGTCCTTCGAGGTCGTCACGATTCCATCCACCGCAGGTGGTTCGCCCTGCCATGGCCCGTCCACCAGCGCAATGTCCGAGCCATGGCACTGGCTCATGAAGAGGAGATGGTCTCGTGGAACGTCAAGAGCGCTTGCCACCAGCCTGCGGTTGGACTCGACCGCTGAAGGATCGTCCCCCACATGTCCGCCAAGGTTGAGGCCTGCGAAGTCCCCTACGCTCGACCCACCCCTGGTCGATGTGAATCCCCAGTCGACACCGCCAGCTCCGGTCGCCGGTTTCTGCTCACGCCAATGAAACACACGAGTCACGCTAGCCCAGTATCACTTGAGGAAGTCGGGCACATCCAGATCGTCGCTGTCGTCGAAGGTGACTGTGCGCGGTGGCCGGGCCACCGCCACCGGCACCGGCACCGGTTCCGATCCCGTCTGGTGGGCGGCCGGAGGATGATCGCCGTTGGCAGAACTCTGAGGTGTCACTGCCTGACTGCCACCCGACACGTGAGCAGGGAAGACTGCAGCAACCTGCGGAGCAGGCTGCACCCCACGCGGCGGCTGAACCGGGGCCGGTGTCACGGTCTGGCGCTGGGTCGAGCCAGCGACCTGACCCAATGCACGCTCGTCGTTGCGACGGACCGGGCCTCCACCATCAAAGCCTGCTGCAATGACAGTCACTCGCACTTCGTCACCGAGGGCATCGTCGATGACCGTCCCGAAGATGATGTTGGCTTCAGGATGGGCAGCCTCCTGCACCAGACGCGCAGCCTCGTTGATCTCGAAGAGGCCGAGGTCTGAACCACCCTGGATCGACAACAGCACACCGTGTGCACCGTCGATGCTGGCCTCCAGTAATGGCGAGGAGATCGCGAGCTCAGCAGCCTGTACGGCTCGGTCGTCGCCACGAGCCGAGCCGATACCCATGAGGGCCGAGCCGGCTCCTTGCATCACGGCCTTGACGTCGGCGAAGTCGAGGTTGATCAAGCCGGGCGTAGTGATCAAGTCCGTGATGCCCTGAACACCGGAAAGCAGCACCTGATCGGCACTGCGGAAGGCGTCCAGCATGCTAACCGCACGGTCACTGATCGAGAGCAGACGGTCGTTCGGGATGATGATGAGGGTGTCGACCTCCTCACGCAGGCTCGCGATACCGGTCTCGGCCTGGTTGGCGCGACGACGCCCCTCGAAAGTGAAGGGCCGGGTCACCACACCGATGGTGAGCGCGCCGAGCGACTTGGCGATCTTGGCTATGACCGGTGCGCCGCCAGTGCCCGTGCCACCCCCCTCCCCGGCCGTCACGAAGACCATGTCAGCGCCCTTGAGAACTTCTTCAATCTCTTCGGCGTGGTCTTCGGCGGCCTTCTTTCCGACCTCGGGGTCAGCGCCGGCTCCCAGGCCCCTGGTCAGCTCACGGCCCACATCGAGCTTGACATCTGCGTCACTCATCAAGAGGGCCTGGGCGTCGGTGTTGATGGCGATGAACTCCACGCCCTTTAGACCCACTTCAATCATCCGGTTGATCGCATTGACGCCGCCTCCGCCAATGCCGACGACCTTGATAACGGCTAGGTAGTTCTGCGGTGCTGCCACGTCGGTTGGCCTCTCCTGAGTCATCTGCTCGAATCGGTGGGGGTGTGCAGGCATCGTATTCGTTGGTCGTTCGTGTCGCATGAATCTCGATGTCAACTAAAGGGTTATACCAAATCCAACCCTGTCCACGATGACCGTATTGCCTGTGACCCCCACGATCAACCCTGGGTGCGGCGTGTCGGGTGACTCATCTGATCACCGGCGTGCGCGGTGCGCTGACGTCAATGGTCCCGACATCTTTTTGCCCAAGCAGGGCAGTCATCACCTTGACCTTCAGTTCAGATTCGGACGCCCCTCCCCACACCACATCGACCGTGCCCAGTTGGAAAGTGACCATGTTCGGTCCTAGAACGGTCAAATTGCTTACCCGGTCGCGCTGTCTAGCGGACAACGAGCCAAGGACGGCCAAGGCTGCTCGCATTGACTCCATACTCGGAGGGTTCGCAACCGTCTTCACCAGTGGTACGCCCTTAGGCACAGCCGTGACGGTCGCAAATGTGACCCCCCAAGAATCCACAACCTGAACTTCACCTTGAGAGTTTTTCACGGCAAGAACCGGAACTCTCAGCCTTGCCGAAATAAGAACCGTGCCCGGGTACGAACGGCTCACTGTCACCTGAGCCAGCGTCGCTATCCCGATCACCCGACGGGAGATCGCACGCGTGTCAATCTTCACCAAAGGTATCCCAAGAGGGACGGCGGCCCGGCCCACGATCGTCGAGACGTCCCCTGGTGGTACTCCTTCAACTCGGACCGATTTGACCACCAGCACCGGACTCAACCACACCAACCACACTCCCCCGGCCAGCAGAGCGACGGTGACCCCCAACCATGCCGCCACCAGCCACGGCCGGCGACGAACCCTAGCCGCACGAGCGTCAAATCTGGCCCGTGAGGACGGCAGTCCCGAGGAACGCCGAGCGGAATCTCGGCGGGCACGGTTGCTTCCGCCTCGGAAGGCCCGAAGGCTCACATCAGATCCTGTCCAACAGCGGCTGCCGCACCATCCGGTCGGCCGCCCAGCAGACGCAGAATCTCTGGACCGATCATCGTGACGTCACCTGCCCCAACGGTCAGTACCAGATCGCCGGGCCTGGCGATCTCCACCACAAGAGGGGCGACATCGGACCAGGACGGCACGAAAAGTGCATCTTCCTTGACGAAGGAGGGGACTGCCTCAGCCAGATGATCGGTGATCAATGCCCCGGTCACTCCCGGCATCGGATCTTCCCGTGCGGCATACACATCCATCACGATAATGACGTCCGCTGGCGACAGCGCAGCCGCCAGTTCGGCCGCAAAGTCGCGGGTCCGCGAGTAGAGATGGGGCTGGAACACGACGATCAGGCGTCCGGGGGCCGCCAGAGCCAAGGCAGTCTCCACTACTGCCGTCACCTTGCCGGGGTTGTGCGCATAGTCATCGACAACCCGAACGCCAGCCACCTCACCCCTGGGCTCGAAACGGCGACGCGTACCGGTGAAGCCGGCGAGTCCCTTCAAGACACGGTCGGGATCTTGCCCCAGCCCTTCGGTGGCCGCT
Organism: Micrococcales bacterium; assembly: GCA_003157445.1. GTDB lineage: Bacteria > Actinomycetota > Actinomycetes > Actinomycetales > Dermatophilaceae > UBA4719. The sequence continues at coordinate 2,242 of PMJN01000235.1, read as the reverse complement.
ACGAATGCGGCGGTCGCGTTGAGCAGGTTGTGTCGCCCTGGTATGCCGAGGTCGAGGCGGCCCAAGACGGCTCGACCCACCCCGGGCCCCGACAACTGCGCGTGTGCGTGCATCCCGGCACCACCCACGTCGGTCAGCCGCACGTCGGCATCAGCCACCAGTCCATAGGTGATCACCCGGTGTCCGGCAGCCCGGACCACTTCACACAGGTCGCGCGAACCCTGGTCGTCCGCACAGGTCACGAGCAGACCGTCGGGCTGCACGGTAGCAGCGAACTTGGCATAGGCGGCTTGGACCGCAGCGAAGGTGCCATAGAAGTCGAGGTGGTCGGGTTGCACATTAGTGACGATGGCGACCTCGGGCCGATAGACCAGGAAGGACCCGTCACTCTCGTCGGCCTCGGCGACGAAGATCTCACCCGTGCCGTGGTGAGCATTGGTACCGTGCTTGGCGAGCTCACCACCGACGGCGAACGACGGGTCGACCCCACATTGCTGCAGTGCCACCACCAGCATCGAAGTCGTGGTGGTCTTGCCATTGGCGCCGGCGACGGCAACCCTCCTGCTGCCCTGCATCACCGATGCCAGGGCCTGAGATCGGTGTAGCACCCTAAGCCCACGGGCACGGGCTTCTTGCAGCTCGACGTTGTTGTCACGGATGGCTGATGAGATGACCACGGTGTCAGCGTTGCCGAGATTTGCGGCGTCGTGACCGATATGGACCTCGGCCCCTTCAGCGACCAGGGCCGCCAGGACGAGGGACCTCTTGGCGTCGGACCCGCTGACCTTCAGCCCACGAGCCAACATCACCCGGGCAACACCGGACATTCCAGCGCCGCCGATCGCGATGAAATGGACCGAACCCAGACTGCTGGCGGCCGGGACCTCAGCGGTGAAGTCGAAACGCCCGTTCGACCCGTTGGCGGCATAAACGTAAGGCGAGGGGGTCGGTGGTGGTTGGCGGTCGTCGGGTGCGGGAACATTCATATGGCACCCCGCGAGCCCGCCGCAATCACAACCATGTCGGCCAGCCGCTCGTCCGCCTCACGCTCCCCGATGCTGGCTGCGGCATCGGCCATCTCTTCAATCCGTGGCCCATTGGTCACCAGTCGCACCAACGCGTCGTCGATCCACTGGGGTGTCAGTGCTGAGTCGTCTACGAGGATGCCGCCGCCGGCAGCGACGACATCGGTGGCGTTGAAACGCTGCTCACCGTTGCCGATCGGTAACGGTACGTAGACCGCGGGCAGCCCCACAGCGGTCAGCTCACAGACGGTGTTGGCTCCGGCCCGGGCGACCACGAGGTCGGCTGCGGCATAGGCCAGGTCCATCCGGTCGACATAACCCGCAACAACATATGGCGGCCCATCCACCGTTGAGTCGTGCACAAACTCCTTGCCCAGCCCGGTGACGTGCAACGCCTGGATGCCATGTGCACGCAGCGAGTCGACTCGTGATGCGAAGGCCGCGTTCAGCCTCTGGGCCCCCAGAGAGCCCCCGGTGATCAGCAGGGTCGGATGGTGGTCGTCGAGTCCGAAATGTGCCAGGGCTTGCGCACGGTTCGCCGCCCGGTCAAGCCGCGCGATCTCGCGACGCAACGGCATACCGATCACTCGGGCGTGAGGTAGGGAGGTGGAAGCGAATGTCGTTGCGACATAGGGCGTCATGCGCGCACCCAAACGGTTCGCCAGACCCGGCCGGGAATTCTGTTCATGCACGACGATGGGAATCCCCCGCTTGCGTGCTGCCAGATAAGCCGGGGTTGAGACGTACCCGCCAAAACCGACCACAACGTCAGGCTCTGTTTCGTCAATGGCCGCGCCAGCCGCGGCAACGGCCGCCTTTAGCGCGCCCGGCAGACGCGCCAGCCCACCGCCGGGCCTGCGCGGGAAGGCGACCTTGGGAATGGTTCGCAGGTCGTATCCGCGGGCAGGTACCAACCGCTGTTCCAAGCCCTTCTGGGTGCCCAGAGCCGCCACGCGCAGTTCAGGATCCCTGCGGCGCAGGCAGTCGGCAAGAGCCAGCAGTGGCGACACATGGCCAGCCGAACCGCCACCGGCCAGAAGCACCGAGGCCAGTCCCGGACGAACGCTCATGAACCAAGACCTCGGCGCGTCGGCATTACCGCAAGCGAGCGACGCACCACGCCCGGCCGGGCGGCAAGGGCCTCTCGACAACCCGGCTCGTTGCGTGCGAACGAGAGCAGCATTCCTAAGCCGAACAAAGTTGCCATCAAGGCTGAC
>PMJN01000347.1:3462-7874 GCA_003157445.1 Micrococcales bacterium | reverse complement strand
GGGACGCCTACACCGACGCGAAGACGGCGATGATCGCCGGCACCGACATCGACTACGCCCCTTGGATCACGATCCGCAGCAACGACAAGAAGCGGGCGAGGCTCGAGGCTATGCGCTACTTCCTCAGCCAGTTCGACTACGAGGGCAAGGACCACGCGACCGTCGCCGTGCCGGACCCGCTGATCGTGATGCGCGCCCGCGACGCCGTCGGCGACTGACCGACCCGGTGTCCGCGGAGCGTCTCGCGGTAGTCCTCGATCCGCACCGCCGCGGCTTCGGAGGCGCGCAGGGCGTTGATGCCGAGCAGGTAGGCCAGGGCGCCGTGGTGCACAGTGATGCTCTGGGCGACCTGGAGGAACCGGATCAACTCAAGGCGGTCCAGGCCCTGGGTGCGCGACTCATCCTGGTGGACCTTGGGGCGCCGGGCCTAGACGGCCGGGTCGCTGGGGATCAGCCCGTCGATGTGGCGAACCGGAAGAAGCCCCGAACGCCGTGCAACATCGTGTTGATCGAGGACGGCCTCAACCCGCTCTCACCGAGGTGGCGGATGTACAGCTCGACGTGGGCCCGCTGAATCCCCCTCGAGAGGGTCCAGGCGATTGGTCTCGCACCAGCCGCACCACCGCGCAAGTTGGTGGGCGTACAGGCCGTGGGTGTGGCCCGGGTACCAGGCCAGGTAGGAGACCGCCGCCAGCTGCGCCGGCGTCATCGAGTCGGGTTGGAACGGCAGCAGGATGGTGTTCGACATGGCATGCTCCCCGGCGATCTAACGACCAGGCCCCAGCCACGGATCGCCACACACGATGAGGCCCTTGATTGACGCTCGCCCGCCGGTCACCGGCCGCGTTGACAGTCTTCCTCAAGGGGCGAGGCGGCGGTGTGACGCAGTCTTCGCGGCATGACCGGGCGGGGGTAGCGGCCTGAAGCGGGACGGGTGGAGTGCGGCTAAGCGGGCAGAGCCCGCGGCGCGTTCGCCGGGCTGGTCACACTCGGCCCGACGCGCGCGTCAGTGGGGTGACCAGCACAGGTGGAAGGGTGGAGGCCATGGACCACACTGACATGTTCGAGGCCGAGCGGCCGCGCCTGGTGGGGATCGCGAGCCGCGTGCTCAGCGACCACGCCGAGGCCCAGGACGTCGTGCAGCAGGCATGGCTGCGGCTGAACGCGACGGACGCCGAGATCGACAGCCTGCCGGCCTGGCTGACGACCGTGACCGCCCGACTGTGCCTCGACCGGCTGCGATCACGGACCCCCGTACCCGTAGGCGACGTCGAGCTCAAGCCGACCGTCAACGATCCGGGCGACGATGTCGCACTCGCGGAGACCGTTGGCCTCGCCCTGCACGTAGTGCTCGACCGGCTCTCCCCTCGCGAGCGGGTTGCCTTCGTGCTCCACGACAGCTTCGGCTTCGAGTTCCCGACGATCGCGGCGGTCCTCGACACCACGCCGGCGGCCGCGCGCAAGCTGGCCTCGCGGGCACGGGCCAAGGTCACCCAGCCCCATCTCGAGGACCGCTTGGCCGACTGGGAAGTGGTCGACGCCTTCATGGCCGCAGCCAAGAACGGTGACTTCGACCGGTTGCTTCGACTGCTCGCACCCGACGCCGCCGTGGCCGCTGACGACGCCGCGGTGCTGGTCGGCACACCGCGGCAGATCGAGGGCCGCGACGAGATGGCGACCTTCTTCAACGGCAGCGCCAAGGCCGCGCTCCCGGTCTTCNNCTTCGTCGGTGACCGGCCCGGTGCCGCCTGGTACCACCTCGGCGCGGCCAAGGTCGTCTTCGACTTCACCATCGACGGCGGCCTCGTGCACGCCATCACCTTCCACGCAGCGCCCGACGTGCTCTCGCGAGTCGTGCGCCGCGACGGCGGTCGGCCGCGCGGCTGACTCGGTCACACACTGTCCGTTTCGAGCGTCAGCACATCAGAACACCACATCAGAACACCACACCAGAAGGAGACGACCATGAAGACCATGACCTGCCTAGCCCTCGGAGGGCCCTGCGACCTCGAGCACCGCGGGGAGAGCGCCGACGACGTGATCAAGGCCCAGGACCGCCACCTCAAGGAGGCGGAGAAGGCCGGCGACGCGACTCACCAAGAATCCCGCAATGCCATGAAGAGCCGCTGGCGCCACCCCAAGAAGTCGATGGATTGGTACCGCGACACCAAAGAGGCCTTCGCCGCTCTCCCCGACGAATGAGACCTCGCTCGGTCCTCCGCTGCGCCCCCGGCACAGAGTAGGCGCCAATGGGCGCGCTCATCAGCACGAGCGCGCAGAGCGCATGACCGGGCGAGCGTAGCCGCCCCCAACGCGGCATGAAGGGTGCGTTCGGGTTCGCGAATGGCCTAGAAGCCACCCTCAATGTCGGCGGCGGCGATCTGGTCATGGAACCGCCTGTGCACCCAGTGTCGCTCGCCGAGCAAGTCGACCTCTGCCCAGCGGCCGGAGACCGGGCCAAGCCGTGTATGTCTCGGCATCCGCCCTACTATCTCCTGCGGCTTCGCACCGCCTGACCACTTGGTGCTGTCGAGCACGTAGATTGCGTCATCGGTCACAACGACGCATCGGTACTTGTTTCGGGACATGATGCCGGTGAGGTACGTGATGATGAAGAAGAAGAAGCTCGGCGCAGCCTGGCCGATAAACGCTTGACGGATCTCACGCCCCGCAGGCAGGAACGGCAGCGCTCTTTCCACCAGATCCGCTCGCGGCTTCACGGGCAGGTTGGGCGTCGCGGTCACTCTCTCAGTATCCGGAGAGCTTGCCGCAAGGGCAATGTGCGCTGCGCGCACGGCCATGCGGACATCGCCAAGAGCGCCCGGAGGGCGGCATAGACCGGACGACGGTATGCCCAAGGCGACAGTTGTCTTGTCGGCTGATACTCAGGTTTAGTTGCATCAGTACGGCGTTTCTTTCCGGGTTGATCTCGGCCAGCGACGAGGTCGTCACAGAGACCGATCATCGGCTACACGGCGGAGCTGGAGCGCCAGGCTNNGTGTGACGTCCAGGTTCGACTGGTATCTCGATCGTGTCGTTCATCTCGAGCGATCCGGCACGCTGACCGTCAACAACGATGTCGTATGTGCCACGTCGGACCTCGGCTCCGATTGCTTTATGCGTCATCTTCAGGGTTGCTGTCATCTTCGATCTCCATTGTCTGTCGGCCGTGCCACGCGACCATCGTCCTCGCCTGAGAGGTTGTCCGCTCATCGGCATATCAAGCAGATCCGGTCAACGTGCCTGGCGGACTCGTTCGACTTGCGGCCGGAATGACGCATGTCGTCCACCCGCGCGGATCGCGGCATCTGAGTGCGTTGCTCTTGGTCGGCGGTTCTCATTCACGCTGTGAGGGCTGCCCGGTGCCCGGGTTCGGGTCTCGTTGGGAGAATGCCAAGTATGAGCCTCGACCGTGTGTGTGTTGCGGATTCAGAGCAACCGACGGCCCGCCAGGTGTCTGGCGGGCCGTCGGTTGTGGTTTGCTGTTTGGTCGTGCGGGTTGGCTCACTGGGGTCGCTCAGCGCCGTTTCCGCTACGGATGAGTGGGGGTCATTGCCCGTCTGAGCTGGGGATGTAGGCCCCGGGAACCTGGGACGGGGCATAGATCTGCGGGTCGCCGGGGTAGGGGACGGCCCAGTTGTGCGCCTGGTACCAGGTGAACCGGTTCATCAGCTCAGGGCTCGCGGTGTCCGGGGAAGAGTTGCTGCTGTTGAATGCCTGCTTCTGCCGCCATGCTTCCCACTTCGCGGCGACAGCCTTGTGGGATGCCGGCACGGCAGCCGTCGTGGCCTGCGCGCCATTGGAGGGCGCCGCAGTGCCGCTGGCGGCAGTGGGGTTGTCCTGACCGCAGGACGGGCCAGGACTCACCTGCTCGGTGAGCGGGATCTGGTTGGGGACCGCGGTGAAGGGTGTGAAGTCAGGCTTGGACTGGAAGGCGTCGAACATCGGCGTCGCCGCTGCGAGCTTCTGGTTTAGCGGCTGAGCTCCCAGGATCTGTTGGATGGTGCGGACCATGTTGATCTGCGAGTAGTAGCGGTCGATCACCTTGCCATGCTGCGCCCAGGGGCTGATCACTTGGACCGGGGCACGGTGGCCATCGACGTGGTCGGCACCATCTTGGCTGTCGTCCTCGACCACGAAGATGGCCGAGTCCTTCCAGTACTTGCTGTGGGAGATCTTGTCCACGACCTGGCCGACTGCGAGGTCCCCGTCGGCGACCTGAGCCCTCGCATCCGGTGCGCCACCGGTGTGGTCGCTGGACAGCCAGAGCATGTTGAAGTTCGCGGGGCCGTTCTTCTCGAAGTCCTGCTTCCAGACCTGTTGCCGGTAGATGTCCGGGATGTTGACGTCGAACTTCGGGTAGTTGTGAACCGTGATCTGGTTCAGGGAGGGGATCGGGGACTCGGTGTCCG
>PMJN01000347.1:0-3393 GCA_003157445.1 Micrococcales bacterium | reverse complement strand
GCCTGCATCAACCAGTTGTGCCCCTCGGCGGAGTTGGTGCCGATGTCGTACAGGTTGTCGTAGAGGCCGAACTGCTTCTCCAGCGCATGCTGGTTGGGTGTGACAGTCTTGCCGAACTGCGCCAGCGTCGGGTCGCCGTTACCTCGGGGGTCGTCGCCGTAGACCTGGTCGTAGGTGCGGTTCTCCTTGACGATCATGAAGACGTGCTTGATCGTGGACGGGTCCCCGAGACGTTTTGGGACGGGGACCGCATCTACTTTGTTTCCATCGGCCTGCTTGACGTCGTTCGTGCCCCAGGCGTTCTGGGCAAAGACCGTCGAGGTGTACTTGCCGATCTGCTGGTCGTTGGGCAGCGTGAAGCTGGTTAGCGACGCGGTGGTGCTGTGCGTGTCATGGCCACTGACCGTCGGGACGCCGTACCCCTTGTTGGTGGTGATCGCAGGGCCGCGAGCGTCGATGCCACGGGTGTTCGTGACGACGATCCGGTCTCCGACCGTCGCCACATTCGCAGGGTAGTAGTCCGTCGGCAACAAGCCGACGTAGGTCACCGGCTCCTGCGGCTGGTTGCCGTAGCGGTAGACGGCGACCGCATTGGCCCGACCGAGGGTGACCAGCAGGTGGCCGTCCCTGGTCAGCGTGATGCCGGTGGGCTCGTAACCCACCTTGGAGTGCGGCCACGGCTGGGTGGCGATGGTCTGGACGACGGCGTCCTTGCCGGTGTCGATCACCGAGACGGTGTCGCTGTTGGTGTTGGCGACGAACAGCGCGTTGCCGGAGGTATAGAGCGCGGTCGGGTGCAGTCCGACGTCGATTGACTTGACCGCAGCGGACGGGGCCGAGGTGTCGATGACGCTGACCGTGCCGGTGATCGAGCTGTCGGTGTAGGGGTCGGCGGGCACGTTCGTGCCGTAGGAGTTAAGGGCGGGCTCGTTCGGCTTTGACTGTCGGCCGCCTTCGTTGCTGACGTAGAGCTTGGTGCCCTTGAACGTGAGCTGACGAGGGGCGATGCCCACCTTCCAGGTCTGCTTGACCGCCCCTGTGGTCGGATCGAGGGCCGTCACCGTGTTCTGGCCGTTCATCGCGACATACAGCGTGGACCCGTCGGGTGAGTACACCGACTCTCCCGGCAGCGCGGAGTTGCCGTTCGCCTGAGGAAGCGGGAAGCGGGTTGGGGTTCCCAGGGTGCCGTCGAGGTTGACGGGAAAACGGGTGAGGGCATCGCTTTGTGAAAGCCAGAGGGACTTGCCGTCGGGTGAGTAGGTCGGGCCTTCCTGGCCGACGCTGCCGTCGGAGAGGGTCTGGTCGACACCTGGAGCTTTGCCGACCCGATAGATCAGCTTGTGGGCGGCGAGGTCAAAGATCTGGAGCACCACACCCTTGTCGGCGCTGCTTGCGGCGAGGAACCGCCCATCGGGGTTCACGGTCGATCCCATGAACTTGCCGTACTCGGTCATCAGACGATCACCGATCGGCTTGATGACCTGGTTGTCGGAGATCTGGAGCCCGTCGGCGTACTGGGTACCGACGGTGCGGTTACCGAAGGCGTCGGTCGTGGCGTAGGCAATCCCACCACCGGCAAGAGTGAGGGCCATCGTGCTGACCAAGGCGATTCGGACCCGGCGGTTGGTGCTGCCGAGCTGCTCGAAGCGGGTTCGCGAGATGCGCCGCCGCTGTTGAGTGACCTGCATGATCATCCTTTCGAGGAGTTGACTGACAACAGGTCGACGAGACCGTCGATCTGCCATAAGGGGTTGGGTGTGTCCCCGGTCGGGGTACGCACATGGAAGTAGCCGTTCACCTCCCTCGGCCCATCACCGTCTGCGACGTACCGCCCCTCTGCGGCTACGTCGAGCTGGTAGATGGCGGTTCCGACAGCGGTGGCGCCCGGGATGTGCCATGACACGACACAACGCCAGTCGTTCCCCGGGCCCTGGTCGTTCCCCTGGGATCCCGCCCGGTAGCAGGACGCACTGGTGCGAAGCTGCTCCTCGGTCACGTCCGGCCGATGGAGCTCATGTAGCTGCAGGCGGTACAGGTGAGCGAACGACGTCGCCAGCGACTGCTCCACCTTGGGCTTCTCGATCCCAGAGCCAGTCGCGGGCGTCGCCACCGCGACGACCGCGATGCTGGCTCCCACCAGGGCAGCCAGGGAGAGGGCGCCGACCAGCAGCGAGCGGATACCGGACCCGTCGTAGGCAAGGTCGGCGAAGTCCCGGCGGATGAACAGGAGATAGGCGAGTGTCGTCGCGACCACGACCCAGGCGATGCTGACCAACAGGCCGACGACTAGTGGTCCGGTCTGCGCCGGGCTGGTGAACAGACCGCGCCATGCGAGGAACGTCTGACTCGGTAGGGCGAGGCGAACGGCGGCGGGCATGGGCAGTAGCTGCGCCGCCTGCAGCAGGAACGCGAGCAGCGCCGGCATCAGCAGGCCCATCGGCGACCGACCCAACACAACGGAGCCGAGCAAACCAACGGCCGCGTAGGCGAGGGAGGCGGCCCCGACGTATGCCCAGGCGACCAGCACCAACCGTGCGCTGTGTCCCGCGTCTATGCTCCCGCCGTCGAGCCCGACGAGTCCCTGGGCGCCGACCGCTGCGATGCCTCCGCCCATACTCGAGATGGCCAAGCCCGCCTCCATGACGACTATCACGGCGGTGCTGGCCAGCGACTTCGCGACGAAGATGCGCCGCGGCGAACGGACCGCCATGACGAGGTGTCGCCACGTGCCCAGGCGGTCCTCCGCAGCGAACACGTCACCGGCGACGAGCGCTGTCAGTAGTGGAAGCGCCCAGCTGCACGAGAAGCTGAGTACTACCAGCGAGCCAGCCCAGCCGGTGGCGAACATCCAGCGTCCGAACACCGTGTCGCTGGGCAGCGAGCTTTGTTGGCTGGCGGCCGCGATGAAGACGGCTGGCCCGACCCAGCAGGCCACCAGGAGGATCCGGATCCGCCACTGGGAGAGCAGCTTGACCAATTCGAACCGGAAGCTGGAAACGAGGTCGGCGGGACGGGTGGCGGGACGGGTGGCGGGATGGGCGACCACCGGCGCCTGTGCCAAAGCGGAGCTCACTGGGCGTCCTCCCTTCTGGCCACGGGTTCCTCGGTGCCGGTCAGCACCAAGAACGCTGCCTCCAGCGGCGGCACCACGGGTCTCAGCTCGCGGACCGCCACGCCTGCACCGACGAGCCGGACGATCAGCTCGTCCACGGCGCTGACCGGACCGCGGGCGATGACGGCGTCATCCTCGGACTCAACGGGGTGGTGCGCCGGCATCACCTCTAGTCCCGGGGTCTGCCAGGCGACCCGGCGGGCGTTGGCTGCATCCGAGGTGACGACCCGGTAGTCGAGACGCCCGCTTTCTGCCGCGAGCTTGCTGACCGAGCCGGAGAA
>PMJN01000337.1:2200-3674 GCA_003157445.1 Micrococcales bacterium | reverse complement strand
GCGGAGCGTGGCATCCTCACCCTCGGGGCTGATCACCGAGTAGACGTCCGTGGTGGCCCCGCCGATGTCGAAGACCAGCACGTCCCCCTCGATGGCAGCGGCGAGCGTCTCGATTCCGGCCAGCATCGCATCGGGAGTTGCAGCACGAACCATCGAGGCGAACTGTGGGCCCTTGGACAGATGTTTGCCCCCGATGACGTGACGCAGGAACATCGCCCGGATGGCGCCGCGAGCGCCGTCCGGGTTGATCACGCCGATCTGCGGGAGCACGTTGTCAGCCAGGATGAAACGCCGTCCGGTCGACTCCAGAGCACAGGCCACCTCGGCGCGGACCGCCAGGTTGCCGGCCACCACCACCGGGGCATCCAACCGAGCTTTGGCCAGCCGGGATCCGTTGTGCCTCAACACCTCGGCGTTGCCACCGTCGGTCCCGCCCACCAGCAGGATGACGTCGGGCCGGGCGGCCCGCAGTGCCGCTACCTGCGCCGTGGTCATTGGCCCCGCGGCAACGTGCACGATCTTCGCCCCGGCACTGAGGCCGACCCTGCGGCCTGCCTCGGCGGTGACCGAACGCTCGTACCCCACGACTGCAAGCCGCAGGCCACCACCGGCGCTGGAGCACGCCAGAACCTCATCAGCTGGCGGAAACCCCGCGGCGGCGATGGTTTCGCAGATGGACCCGTAGCCGTCCATGACGTCGGTGCCCGCAGTGGTGGGCACCGACGCGGCCGCCAGTAGGGCGCCATCGCCAGGGTCGAGCAGGACCGCCTTGGTGTAGGTCGACCCGAAGTCGACACAAAGAACCCGGATCATCGAAGTGGCCGGCTGCGGCAGGCCGGCCTCAGCCTGCGCTCTTGGTCAGCGCACGGTCCAGGTCGTCGATCAGGTCTTCTGCGTTCTCGATCCCGGTAGACAGACGCACCAGGTCAGCGGGCACCTCCAGCTCGGTCCCACGCACCGAGGCGTGCGTCATCCGTGCCGGGTGCTCGATGAGCGACTCGACCCCACCCAGACTCTCGCCCAGGGTCCAGATCTCCGTGGCGCCACAGATGTCGACCGCCTGCTGCTCGCCGCCGCCAACCTGGAAGGAGACCATTCCTCCGTAGCGCTTCATCTGTCTGCTGGCCACGTCGTGGCCGGGGTGAGTGCTCAGACCCGGGTAGTGAACGGCGGTAACTGCCTGGTGAGCCTGCAGGAACTGCACGACCTTCTCGGCATTGTCGCAGTGACGGTCCATCCGCACGCCCAGGGTCTTCAGACCGCGCAGCACCAGCCAGGCATCGAAGGGTCCGGCGATTGCGCCCATGGAGTTCTGGTGGAAGGCGATGCGCTCCTCGGCGTCCTGGAACCCAGCAACGGCAACAGTCTTGGCGGTCACGACCGCCCCGCCGACCACGTCGCTGTGGCCGCCGCAGTACTTCGTGGTCGAGTGCATGACAATGTCGGCGCCCAGGGCCAGCGGCTGCTGGAGGTA
>PMJN01000337.1:0-2194 GCA_003157445.1 Micrococcales bacterium | reverse complement strand
GCCTCGACGTCCGAGATCCGGGCGATGGAGTGTTCCACCCCCCACGCAAGGGCGACCTTGTTCATCAGGCGGTAGGTGCCGCCGTAGGCATCCCCGGGCACGACTACGTGGTCACCGGGTCTGAGCAATGCCCGGATCATGGTGTCCTGGCCAGCCAAACCGGAGGCGAACGCAAAGCCGCGGCCACCGCCCTCCAGGGCAGCCAGGCACTCCTCCAGCGCTTTGCGGGTCGGGTTGGCCGAACGGCTGTACTCGTAGCCGCCACGAAGGCCACCGACACCGTCCTGTTTGTAGGTGGAGACCTGATAGATCGCTGGAACGACGGCCCCGGTTGCCAGGTCTGGCTCCTGGCCGGCATGGATCGCGCGGGTGTTGAATCCGGCCTGATTCTGGGGGCTGTGCACGTTCGCGGCGGTCATGGCGTCAAGGTTACGCGAGCCGCCAGCCGTGGCGCTCAGGGCTCGAGGATCGGTGACAACGGCGGACAGCCGCACGAAGAGCGGATGATCACCTGGCTCGGCAGTCGCCGAGTTTGTCCAGCGGGCTGCCCGCCTGCGACACGAGCTTGTAGTTGTTCGCCAGCCAGCCGGCCAAGGTCGCGGATCGGCGCACGCACGGTGGTCAGAGCCGGAGACAGGTACCGGGCGGCCAGGACGTCATCCCAGCCCACGACCGCCAGGTCGTCTGGCAGGCGAGCACCGTTGTCCTGTAATCGCTTGATGATGGCCAGGGCGAGATCGTCGTTGGCGCACACGAGACCGTCGACTTTGACGCGTCGTCGCAGGATCTCGTCAGCGACCTGAATTCCGGCGCCCTCGACCAGCGGCACCCGTAGCGGAGGCCGGCGCAGCGGAACGTCCGCCACGACGTGAGCCGTGCGGAATCCGTAATACCTTTCGGCAACGTCAAGGCAGCTGTCCGGATCGCCGACGAACACCAGGTGCGAGCGGCCGTGGCCCAGCAGATGAGAGGTGAGCAAAGCAGCATTCTCGAGGTTCTCAGCCCGCAGCGAGTCACAGCCGGCCACCTCCGGGCGCGCCAGCAGTACCACCGGCAACACCCCCGACAGGCTGTGAGCCACCGAGTCAGGCACCGTGTTGGCCCCGATGACCAAGCCGTCCACGCGTTGAGCCAGGCTATGAAGCACCTCAGAGGCGTTGTGTCGACGCTGGGCCACAACAAGAGCAAGGCTCTGGCCCTGATTCGCAGCAGCAGCCTCAAGACCCATCATGAGTTCGGCGTAGTAGGAACCCTGCAGGTCCTCAAGCACTATCCCGTACGCATCGCGGCGTGTTACCGCGGGAGCCTTGGGCCGATCAGGTGGGGAGTAGGACAGCTCGCGGGCGGCGGCGATGACCTTCGCCCGGGTCGACTCAGAGGCCGGCGCACTACCGGTCAGGACCCGCGAGACGGTCGCCGTCGAGACTCCGGCCCTGGCCGCGACGGTGTGGATCGTCACCGCCGCGGCCTGGTCGTCGTCGGCCATATCTCGCCTTCCGGGACTGCGCACCCTCCAGAACAGCCAGCGCCGTCAAGAGTCCGACCTGACAGAGCGCCGGTGGATCGGCCATCCTGTTCACCCGCGAACCACAGATCAGTGCAATCGTGTCAGAATTATGCTGTGTTTGGATCAACGAAGCCCACCCTGACCACCGCCGCCGACGCCCTGGCGGGACGCAGCACGCCCCTGCCGGACATCCTTGAGCGCCATGAGGTGCTCGACACTTCGATGCTCGGTCCGTGGCCGGCCGGCACCCAGGTCATGTACGTGGCGATGGGTTGTTTCTGGGGTGCCGAACGCATCTTCTGGAAGCTGCCGGGCGTGGTGACCACAGCCGCCGGATACATGGGGGGCTACACCCCCAACGCGACATACGAGGAGGTCTGCACCGGTCGCACCGGACACGCCGAGGCCGTGCTCATCGCCTATGACCTATCAGTGACCTCACCGGAGCTTCTGCTGAAGGCATTCTGGGAGAACCACGACCCGACCCAGGGCTCGCGCCAGGGCAACGATCTGGGGACCCAGTACCGCAGCGCGATCTACTGGTCGACCCCCGAGCAGGAGGCAGCGGCACGGGCCACACGAGACGCCTTCCAGGACGTGTTGACAGCCAATGGCTTCGGGCAGATCACCACCGAGATGCGGGCCGCCCAGCAGGCCGGCCCCTTCTACTACGCCGAGGGCTACCAC
>PMJN01000529.1 GCA_003157445.1 Micrococcales bacterium | reverse complement strand
GCTCATGCCGATTCCACCTTTCCTGTGATCCTTGGTCGTTGGGGTCTGCCGCGGCGGGCGGCGTCAACTGCCGACGCCCAGGACGAGCGGACCTTCTGCAGAGGGGTCGACGGGGTGGTGCGGGACGTGCCGCGGGCGAAGTGCCGCTCGAGGTAGTACTGCCCAACCGACAGCAGCGTCGTCAGGACGATGTACCACAGCGTCGCCACCATGAGCAGCGGAACGACCCGGCTGTTGCGGCCATAGATCACCTGCACCTGATAGAAGAGCTCCGGGATGGCCATGACCGAGACGATCGAAGTGCCCTTGAAGAGACTGATCACCTCGTTCGCGGCGTTGGGCAGGATCGAGCGCATCGCCTGCGGGAACACGATCCGGCGGAACTGCCGCAAGCGCGGAATACCAAGAGCCGCTGCGGCCTCGATCTGGCCCTGGTCGACAGAGAGCAGTCCACCTCGGATGATTTCCGCTGCGTATGCTGCTTGGTGGAGCGCGAGGCCCAGGACCGCGGCGCTGAGGGCGCCAAGAACGTTGTTGGTCTGAACGCTGAACAGTGCTGGCCCAAAAGGGACCCCGAAGCTGAGCCTCTGGTAGAGGTAGGAGATGTTGAACCAAAAGAGCAACTGGACGATGAGCGGGATCGACCGGAACACCCAGACGTAGCCCCACGAGACGACCTGCAAGAACGGACTCTGGGACAGCCTCATCGCCGCAAGCACGACCCCGAGCGCAAAGCCCAGCAGCGTGCCATAGATCGTCAGCTGAACAGTGGTCCACAGTGCTTCGATAATCGTCCTGGTCATGAAGAACCGCGCGAAGGTCGGCCAGTCCCAGCCGGGATTGGTGGCGAGTCCGTTGATGAACTGCGCCAGGAGCACGAGCACGACAACGACCCCGACCCAGCGCCACGGATGGCGCCGGGCCACGACAGTCAGACGCTCAGGAGCATCAGTGGAAGCCGGTCCTGCGTGGGGCTGGGAGTCCTTGACTGCAGCTGTTGCGGCAAGTCCTGGCGCTGGCTGAGGTGATGCGGTCAAGGACGGTGGTGAGACAGAGGTGATGGACACGGTCTCCCCTTTCGGGGTCGCGAAAGGCGCACGAGTGGCGCAGAAGGGTGAACGGACATGAAGGATGGCCGTGGCCANNCTGTGGGGCGTCAGCGCGGACAGAGCGCGCTGGACACGCGAAGCAGGTCAACGTGCCTGCGGCAGAAGCAGAACAGCGACCCTGACAGAGACACTCGTAGTGAGGTCGTGACCATGGTGGAGCCCTTGTCATTTATGGACTTCGAAAGCAAAGTCCGCGCTTGCGACCGCCATCGTGGCGCTCACCAGGTCGTCACCCGGAGCACCCCACCGCACAGGAGGGTTGCCGTCCAACAAGCCGGGGCTTTGCGCTGGATCTCGTTACCTGTTAAGGACGCTAGCCGCCCCTGATCGAATCCGCACCATCCCTACAGGAACTTCCCGCATCATGAGATAAGCCTCAGACCTTCCCCATCAGGGGCGACCTTGGGCGCGACGGGCGCGTTCTGCCCAGCCTGGTCGATAGGCAAAACACGACGCTAACGCCACTCAACAAGGCTGCGGGGCGGCAGTTTCTCATCATCAAGGCATCCACCTGGCTGCGACCCGGGGCAGGAAGCCCCAACGGGCGGTCGGTCCCCACAATTGGGCCTTGGAGGCGGCTGAGCAAACACCGTGGTCTGCGGCACTCGAACCACGCCATGGCCCGGCTGGATGCAGACGCCTTCATCGACTAGGTCTCAGCAACTTCGCGCGGTGGCGCCACCAAGAGCTGGCCTCGCGCGCAGGTGCGCTGGTCCTGTCCGCCGGGCTCGAGCGCGCCACCGCGGTGATGCCACCCCGGGACCCCCGTCCGCCGGGGGCAAGGAGTCGACCGAACTCGATCAACGCGCTGAGCGCAGGCTCGGCAAGCTGCACCGCGTCCACGCACATCGCCCCGTCAGCAGCACTCACGGACAGTCCGGTTGCCAGCACCGTCCCGGCCTGGAACTCAGAGCGACCGGTAGACCGCAGTGCGGCGCTACTCGCGCTGGCCAGCCCAAGGCAACGCCAGAGAGATCCACTCCGATCAGGGGTGCACCAGTGCCTCGGGCGACTTCGATGACGTACTTTCAGAGATGTTCCAGCCGACACCCTGGCTGATCTTCGTCTCGTGACAGGATCGGCCGGCTGTTGGTGTCCGAGCTATCCCGTAAGTTCCGGCAGCCGGCAGCTTAAGGCTCACACTGCGCAGGAGTCACCTTCACAAGAAGGCGCAGAGCCCTGCGGAGTCACCAGGGTCAGCGGAGGGCGCTCGGACCAGGCTTTGTCCAGTATCTGCAGAACCGCGTCGCTCGGTTGGGCTCCCGAGATGCCGTACCTGCCATCGATGACGAAGAAGGGGACGCCGCTGATGCCGTACGCCCGGGCCTGCGCTTCGTCGGAGCGCACTGCCTCGCAGTAGCGATCGGAGGTAAGCACGGCGTCTACTTCGCCCTCGGGCAGCCCGACCTGTGTGGCTCGGGCGCGCAGCGCGGAATGCTCTGAGGTCGGGGAGCCCTCGGTGAACGTCGCGGCGTCGAGTCGCTCCTTGAGTTCGTCCTGGAGGCCGTGCTCCAAGGCGAGGTGCAGCAGCCGGTGCGCGTCGAAGGTGTTGCCAGGCCGAGCAAGGTCGAAGCGAAGATCGAGGCCTTCTTGAGCTGCCGTGAGGGTCATGTTGTCGATCATGACCTGCGCCTCGGTGACCGAGCATCCGTACTTGCTGGCGATCCGCTCGGCGTAGGTTCCCCGTTCAGCGCTGCTCGGGGGGGCGGACGGGTCGAGCTCAAAGCTTCGCCAGACCAGCTCTACCTCGTCGCGGTGCTCGAAGCGCGCCAAGGCCGCTTCGAAGCGGCGCTTACCGATGTAGCACCATGGGCAGACAACGTCGGACCAGACTTCAACTTTCAGGCTCACGACGGCAACAACAGCATCCGTGATGATTCTCTTCCGGGCACGCGCACGCCAGCCCATGCCATCTCAGTCTGGTTTCGGTGACCTCTGAAGACCAGGTGAGCCCACGGGTCGTGACCATCACCACATGACGATGGGCTACGGACGGCCTAAGGCGGGGTGAGCAGCGACCACATGCTCCACTGACCTTTCCTCAGTCGAACGCAACCGCGCCATCCAACGCCGCTAGCATCGTGACTGCAAAGGCGCTCCCACCACTGGACCCACTCAAGGATGCGGCGGACACGCCGGCCAAGCGCGTGGAGTATGTGGGCTCGCTGCATCAGGGTGCTCGCCTGGATCGGTCCAGCTCGAGGAAGAAACCCCTCGTGCCCGTCATTGCGCTTCTGCACCAGGGCAGACTTCGGTGGCGCAGTGGGGTCGCTCAATGGGCGTCTGTGTTGAATGGAACATCTCCTCATGCTGCTATTTCAGAAAATAGTCACCTATCCTGATGGATAGGTGACTGTCTTGAGAGATAGGAGACACCTTATGAGACGGCGAGCCTCTGATAATCCGGCGTTCGAGGACCTGACCGCACGCGCCCGGATCCGGGAAGCCGCGATTCGGCTGTTTGCCGAGCATGGCGTGGACGAAACGGCGGTTCTTGACATCGCCAAGGAGGCTGGCGTCTCCGGTGGCCTCATTCGCCACCATTTCGGGTCCAAGGACGGGCTGCGAGTGGCCTGTGACACGTATGTCTTGAGCGAGCTCGTCCGCTTCAAGCTGGATGCGCTCGAGCAGGGCAAGGCGGATCCGGGATTCCTGGTGACCTTCAGCGCTCGTCAGGTGCTGCTGCGTCGCTACTTCGGACGGGCGATGATCGACGGGTCCTCTGCGGCCGCGTCGAGGTTCGATGAGATCGTCGATGAGACCGAGCAATGGTTCATCGGCCAGTCCGGCCCTGACCTGACCGACACTCGCGCCTGCGCAGCTGTCATGACCGGTATGACGATCGGCGTGCTGGCCATGCAGGACCACATCGCCCGCGCACTGGGTGAAGACCCCCTGTCGCCGAGGTTGCAGGAGCGGATCAGCCTGGCGTACGAGGACCTCTACTCCCCGACCCTGCTCCCGCGGCCGCTTCTACCAAGAGAAGGCGTGAAACATGACTGAGGCAGCGATCCGTACGAACGGGCTGACCAAGTACTTCGGTGACCTGGCCGCGGTTAACGGTGTCGACCTTGAGGTGAACGCAGGAGAGATCTTCGGCTTCCTCGGCCCGAACGGCGCAGGCAAGTCCACCACGATCCGCCTGCTCCTGGACCAGCTGCGCCCGACCTCCGGCCACGGTCAGGTACTAGGGCTGGACATCCGTGAGCGCTCCCTGCAGATCCGCCAACAGATCGGCTACCTTCCCGGTGACCTGTCCCTGTACCCGAAGCTGACCGGCAGACAGACCATTGACTTCTTCGCGCGGCTGCGCGGTGGGGTCGACATGGCTTACGTCGAAGAGCTCGCGGCGCGGTTGGATGCGGACCTGACCCGCAAGGTGGGAGAGTACTCCAGCGGCAACCGTCAGAAGATCGGCCTGATCCAGGCGTTCATGCACAAGCCCGCCCTGCTGATCCTGGACGAGCCGAACTCGGGCCTGGACCCGCTGGTGCAGCAGACTTTCCAGGAGATGTTGCGCGAGGTCCGCACGGACGGGCGCACGGTATTCCTGTCCTCACACACCCTTTCGGAGGTCGAGCGGGTCGCCGACCGGGTC
Source organism: Micrococcales bacterium (assembly GCA_003157445.1). Lineage (GTDB taxonomy): Bacteria > Actinomycetota > Actinomycetes > Actinomycetales > Dermatophilaceae > UBA4719. The sequence continues at coordinate 33,975 of PMJN01000529.1, read as the reverse complement.
GGGATCATCCGGCACGGACGACTGGTCGTGGTCGAACGGGTCGCCGAGCTCAAACGCAAGGCGATCCGTCGGCTGGACTTCGAGTACTCCGAGCCCGTGCCCGAAGGCCTGTTCGCAGGCGTCAAGGGCGTCCGCGCCGCCGACATACACGGCGTGTTCGCCGAAGTCTCCTACGAGGGCTCTGTCAACGCAGTCCTGCAGGCCGCCATGACCCATGAGGTCGTCAACCTGCACTCTCGCGACGCGGACCTCGAGGAGATCTTCCTCGCCTACTACCGCGACACCGAAGATGGCGACGATCCAAAGGGTGACACCGGCCGTCCGGCGCCCTCGACCAGTAAGGACAGCAGCCATGTCCAGTGAGCTGCTGACCCACGAGCTCCGCCACCGACGCAATGGCACCGTGGTGCTAGGTCTGACCCTGGCCGGCTACGCGTTCTTCGCCGTAGCGATCTCGGGCAGCCTCAGACAAACTGTGGACAACCTGACCAAGAACATGCCCCAGGGCCTGAAGGCGTTCGTCGGGTCGAATGTGCCGGGGGGGTACATCGTCGGGGAGACCTTCACCCTCATCGCCCCGATCGCCTTGGTCGCCTACGCGGTGATCGCCGGGTCCTCGGCCGTCGCCGGCGAAGAGCGGGACCGAACCATGAGCATGCTCTGCGCCCAACCCGTCACCCGCACCCGCATTCTGAGCGCGAAGGCCAGCGCCCTGACGCTGTCGCTCCTGGCGGTCACCGCCCTCTTCTGGGCAGGCATGGCCCTGGCGGACCTGGCCTATGGCTCCCAGCTCACCGCACGAGGGCTCGCCGCCGGTGTCACCCACCTGCTGTTCCTGGGGCTGGCGTTCGCCGCGATCGCCCTGGCGATCGGCGCCGCCACGGGGCGCCCGGAGATCGCTTCCAGCGCCGCAGGCGGGATCGCGGTCGCCGCCTACCTGAGCAACGCGATGCTGCCGCTGGCCGGGATGGGCCGATGGGCCGAGCTGAGCCCCTGGTACTACGCGCTGAGCAGCGACCCTCTGCGCAACGGCCTCGACCTCGCGCACCTGGGTGTCCTGACGGGGCTCGGCGCGCTCGCGGTTGTCGTGGCCGTCATCACCTTCCGACGCCGCGACCTGAAAGGTTGACCCATGACCACCGCCACCACTTCCACTGCCCCCAGGCGGACACCAGCACGGGGGCATCCCCCCACTCAGTGGGCCATCGCAAGCACGATCGCCGCCCGTGCCTTGGCCGACCGAGCCACCGTCGTCAGCGTCCTGGCCTTCTACAGCCTGGCCATGGGCGCAGGCGTCGGAGCACTGTGGCCCCCCCTGAAGAAGACTTTCGCCTCTCTTTCGGCCAGCATGCCCGCCGTCCTCGACCGAATCCTGGGGAACGTGTCGTTGGCTACCCCGACGGGGTGGGTGAACGCGGAGATGATGTCGCTGGTGGCTCCGGGGTTCCTGATCGCCACGGCGATCATCTCTGGCGGGACCTCCACCGCCGGAGAGGAACAGGCCCGCACGATGGGCTTGGTCCTATCTACCTCGACGAGCCGGGCCACGTTCCTGGCCGCCAAGACTGCCACGATGCTCGCCCATGTACTCATCGTTTCCGTGGCCATGTTCACAGGACTGGTGGTCGGCAACGTGATCGGCCATATGGGTATCGCCGTCGGGCTCTTGCTCGCCGCGACGGGGCAGGCGACCCTGGTGGGCCTGGTGTTCGGGGCGATCGCCCTCACGATCGGCGCAGCTGGTTCACAACGGCGCCAGACCATGACGATCAGCGCAGGGATAGCGGGACTCTCGTTCGCACTGGCCGTGATCCTGCCCGTGAACGAGTCGCTGGCATGGTTGGCGAAGCTCAACTTCTGGTACCCCTACAGCGCCAACCCAGCGCTGGTCCACGGGCTCGACTGGGGCTTCGGAGCCGTCCTGGCCGCCTGCGCGGTCGTCATCTCCGCAGTCGGTTTCGTCATCTTCCCCCACCGCGACCTGCGCGGTTGACCGCACACCACCAGCCAACGCCAGCACCCGCCGGTGACCAGCCCACCCGCGACCACCGGCGCCTTGCAAAGGTTGCGGCCAAATGTGCGTGACTAAGGAAGGCGTCCACCGGCAGTGCCGACCTGCCCAACGCACCCAGAACCAACGCTGTGCTCTCCATGGCGACGAACCTTACGGGCCTACGCCAGAGACGGTTACGGGCTCCGAGCCCACCAGATCGGTTGCGCCCCAATACGAATGAGGTGGAGAACAGGTCCAGCCAGCAGGGACGGCCACCGCTGGCCCGGGGCGTGCGCGTTCAGATTCGGACGCCGCTGGACACCAGGTCCGGTGCTCCTTGGCCATCGGTGGGCTGGTCGAGGCGCAGAGTCGCCATGGCGTCGATCTCGAGCGTCTCCGGCGAGATGTCCCGCTCGATGGTGGTTGCCAGCGGCTTCTCCTGCACGAAGCACAGCAGGACCACCGCAATGAGGACCAGCGGGACCAGGTAGAGGAACACCGGCGTCAGCGCATCGCTGTAGGCGCCTACTACAACGCTGCGGACCGCAACGGGAAGCGCCCTGACCACATCTGGGGTGAACGCGTTACTGGAGCCCGCAGCGGAGCCTGCGGCACGTGACATGTGCTGGGCCAGCAGGGCTGCCAACCGCGTCACGAAGAGGCTACCGACCACTGCCGATCCCAGTGACGCGCCGATCTGGCGAAAGTAGTTGTTGCTTGCGGTTGCCGTGCCGACCTGCGAGATGGGGAATGAGTTCTGCACGATGAGGATGAGGATCTGCATGCTCATGCCGAGCCCGATCCCCATGATCGCCAGGTAGCCGCACAACACCCAAACGGCCAGGGCAGGAGTCATCGTGGAGAGCAGAACCAGTGAGAGCGCCACCAGCAGTGTTCCTACGATGGGCAGCCACTTGTAGCGGCCGGTCTTAGTTACGAGCTGCCCGGAGAGCACGGATGTGACCAAAAGGCCGAACATCATAGGGATCATGAGGAGACCGGCTTTTGTCGCGCCGGCTCCGGTCACCATCTGCAGGTAGGTCGGCAGGTAGGCCATCGCACCGAACATGGCAATTCCGATGATCAGCCCGGAGATGGTCGTGAGCTTGAAGTTGCGGTCCTTGAACAGGTGCGGCGACATGATCGGCTCGATGGCCTTGCGCTCAACGGCGACAAGGGCCACTACGGCCATGACGGTGGCCACGATCAGGGCGATGATCAGGGGCGAGCCCCAGGGGTAGGTCGTACCTCCCCACGTGGTGAAGAGCACTAGGCCGGTTGAGGACGCAGCCAGGAGCACCATGCCGGCGAGATCCAGCCGCGGCCTGGCCGCCGTTGCTTTGGGCAGATGCAGGAAGAACATCGCAGATGCGATCGCGGCAATCCCGAGCGGTACGTTCATCCAGAATGCCCAGCGCCAGCCGATGCCTTCGGTGAACCACCCGCCCAGAAGTGGGCCGGCCACCGACGACAGCGCGTAGACGCCACCCATGACGCCCATGTAACGGCCCCGCTGCCGGGCTGGCACGACGTCGGCGATGATCGCTTGGGCGAGGATCATGAGCCCGCCACCGCCAAGTCCTTCGACCGCCCGGCCTCCAATGAGCCAGGACATGTCCGGTGCCAGGGCGCCGATGACCGACCCGGTGATGAACAGGGCGATGGCCACGATGAACAGGCCCTTGCGCCCCACCAGGTCGCCGAGCTTTCCGTAGATCGGCAGCGTGATCGTGGATGCCAGGATGTAGGCGGTCGTCACCCACAACATGTGCTCAACCCCGTGAAGCTCCCCGACGATGGTGGGCAGCGCCGTGCTGAAGATCATCTGGTCTAGGGACGCCAGCAGCATGGCGACCATCAGCCCGGCGAATACCGGCAGGACGTTAGGCCTGTTCTCTGATTCCGCAGCGCGTGAGCTCGCTGCAGAGATGGTCAGTGGATTGGTCATCGAAGCTTGCCTACCGTCTCTTTAACGAGCCAGATCGCTCGTTGCTCAAGGTCCTCATCTGGGTCGCCAAGACCGGCCCCCGCCCATTGCCTTATCGCCACACGCACAGCGCCGACACACATCGCGAGTATCAGATCCGCGTAAGCGGACTGTTCAGCATCGCTGAGCGGGCAGAACCGCGGATCCCGCGCCAGCAAACCCTGGACCGCTTCGCTGAGGCGACCTGTCATCAGCGTCATCTGTGTGAGCTGACCTGCCAGGATCTGGGGATACCGGCGAACGATCTCGATCCGATCCTCGCGAATCGCCGATCGAGACAGCGGCGCGTCCATGACCGCGAAGAGCAGATGGACCACCGACCCGACCAGATCGTTCCCCTCTTCGCCTACAACGTAGTCCGACACGCTCTCATCGGTGATCTCGACGTGGCGAAGCCCTAGGATCGCGCTGTCCTTGCTGTCGAAGTAGTTGAAGAAGGTACGCGGCGAGACGTCAGCCAGCTCGCTGATCGTGCCGATAGTCGTCTGCTCAAGGCCGTCACGCAGGACGAGCGTGACCGCTGCCTTTTCCAGCCGAGCCCGAGTCTCCCTGCGCTTGCGGTCTCTCAGCCCGGTCCTTTGTGGAGCGTCCATGTGCAGATTATTGCATCCTACGCAATCTTGCACAACCGCAATCCTGCACGTTATGCAACAAACTGGTTTGTGGTAATCCGGGTGGCCGCCTCAGGGGAGGTCGTGAGGGCCACAATCCTGATGCGGTCAGGGCACGACAGGACGGGTAAGACGCCGCGACCGGGGTCCTTCGGCAGCCTCGATTGCTCATCTTCGGGCCCGCCCAGTCCCGCGACTGCGTCGTCCTATCCTCTTGTGAGGTTCTCAAGCGCCGCAGGTCCCGCTTTGTTCGGCTTTGGCGTCGCAGAACGTGGCGAAATTCGTCCACGTGATGACGTCACCGTTGAGCACGAGTGTCTGGACCGATCCGGGTGCGAGCTTCGGGTCAGAACTCGTGAGCACGAAAGCTGTCGCCGTCGACATGCGGTTCGCCGTGACAACCTGTCCAACGTGCAAGGTGACCTGTCCACCATCGACAATCTGGTTGCCGATCACCTGATCGCACGGCGGCGTGGGATTCTGGCTGCAAAATACGTACGCGCGATAGGTCGCCTTCGCCGACCCGTCCACATTGACGACCAGCTGGCGCGAATGACCGACCCAGACGCCAACAAAGATGCCTGGGTAACTGGTCACCTGGGTTCCCCCTCCAGACGGGCCAGACAGTGCGGGCGCAGCCGCGGTGGACGTCGATGCGGCGGCGGCCGTGGCAGGCTGCGTGGAACTGGCGCTTGAAGTATTTGGCGCCTGCTTCACAGCCTGGCTAGTGGTTGAGCTGGTCCCAGTGACAGCCGAGCCACCGGTGCTGGTCGTGCAGCTCGACACCGCTGCCGTCAGGCCGATTGAAACGAGCACGCTGATGAGTCGACTGCGAGCCTGTACGAACATCGTGATCTCCCAATGTAGGTCCGTGGACAGGTTGCGATGGCACACCTACGGCCGCTATCGGTTCGTTGGTGCGACGTTCGCTGCGGTGCCAATCAGCTCGGATGGCTTCCTTGGCGCGCAAGAAACGGATCTGCGGCCGGCTCGTGGTAGCACACGACCATCACCAAGCTCGCCCAAAGATGTCGTGGCCCGATCCCAGAGGCAGAGGTATCGCACCGCTGCGTTCGCCAAGGCCATTGTCGTCACGCAGCCAGCGTCCTCCCAGGCTGCCAGACAAGAAACCCGACACGCTGGGCAAGTTGAAGCTTCGAGACGAAGTCCGGATTCGCCCATCGGTGTAGGACTCACGGCACTTGTCTGATGCGTGAGGGTCCGCGACCTGCGCTGTCGGAGGGATTGCCAGTGGGGCCGTCTCACTAATGCGTCCACACCTTGCCCTCCCGCGCAGCCCGGTTAAAGCCGCGTCGGGCGCGACAAGGTAACGATCGGCGCTGCATGCGGGTCGAAGGCAGGGGCTAAAGCCGCCTGCGCCGCCCGGCAGCGATCGCGGTGGGAATGGTGATCGCGAACATCGCCAGCATCAGCGTGACCACTACTAGCGGTGGCCCACTGGCGTGATTGTGGACGAACACGTACTCGATCATGCCTGCCTGGATCAGGTAGGCCAGCAGTGCCCAGCGAAGGACGAGAAGGAACGTGTCCCAGGCGAAGTCCTGAATACGGGCGAGCAGACCAAAGCGCACCTCAGCGGCGCCCGTTCAGTGCCACGCCCGGGCGTCGGCCTGCCAGAGCGTGGCCGGGGTCCCTGATCCGTGCGTAACGGTGACGTAGAGGTGCGCGCCCACCAGCGCCGCCGTCTGGGGCACGCCCACGGGCCCGCCGGACACCGACCATCCGGACCCATCCCGGGTCAGGGTCACCACGTGGCCGTGCGTCGCTGCGACCTGGACGAGGTGCCCGCCGATGATCAGCGGGTCTGGCAGTGGGTCGCTGTCGCCGACCGCTACCGCCGGTACATCCGGCAGCCGTGTTGCGATGTCGCCGCTGAGGTCCCACATCCCCAGAGATCCATCGACCCGCCCAGAGATAAAGCATTGGTCACCGCTGCAGCAGGCGGACACGGCCTCGCTGGACCTGCCCGGCACTGGCAGGTCTAGTCGACGCCAACCCGCGTTCAGCACTGTCGATCGCCACAGCGCCGCATGTTGAACCACCGAACCCGGCGCCAGGTTCAGGGCCGATCCCGCGACCAGGATGCCCGCTGCATCGGGCGTTGCAGACCGGGGTCCGACGAGCAGCCTCGGCGTGCTCTGAAGCGCCGTCCCCGCAGGATCCTGGCGCGTCCAGACTGGGCCGGACGAAAGCCATACAGCACCATCGAGGCCCGCCTTCGCGCCGCCCCATGTGCCGAGGATCGCGTTGCCGGCCGAGGTGACGACCACATCGACGAGGTCGCCGGCGCCCCATCCGCCGAATGCGTAGAAGCTTTGCGGCAACTCCTGGATACCCGCGGTAGTGCCGCTCCACGTCGTCCACCGGCTGTTGAAGTGGGCCCCACCGTTGGCAGCCCCTATGGCGATGACGCGGGTGCCGTCCGAGGCCACGGACTGCCACCGGGCCTCGAAGGCATACCCACTGTGCGGCGTCAGTGGCACCTGCCTGGCCGTCCCGGCGGAGTCGAGGAGGAGCATCCGTGGAGCAGGCGCAGTGCCGGTGGTTTGGCCTCCGACTAGCAGCCGGTCACCCATCGCCGTCAGGGTCAGAGGCTGAACTCCAGTGGGCAGTCGCACCACAGACCACGACAGCTTCACCTCTGCGCTACCGGGTCGGCTGGATGTCGACGCGCTCGACCCGTCACCTGCCGTGCAGCCCGCCACGCCCAGCAGGGCAACGGCGCACCCGAAAGCCAGCGCGCAGGCGCAAGAGCCGCGCAACGGTAAAGAGCGCACGTCTCTATCATCCACTCGCGAAGCCTGTCCGTATCTGTGGAAGGAGCCTGAAGTTTCCAAGCCCTCGATGGTCGCTGCGGTATCCACTAAAGGGGGTATTGGCAGGCGAATGGGCGAGCTGATCGTTGAACTCGATCTCAGCAATGACCCGCATAGAGTGCGCGCGTCTTTGGGCTGCAGTCGAGGATCCCGGAGCCAAACCGGAATGTTGTGTCCGACCGGGAAGTTGATGTCAGCATGACCACCTGGGGATTTATCGGAAGCGGAAATATCGGTACCACCGTCGCCCGACTCGCCGTTGCTGCAGGCCACGATGTCGTGCTCAGCAACAGCAGGGGACCCCAGACCCTTGCGGACGTCATTGACGATCTAGGTCCCCGCGCGAGGGCGGCAACCCCAGCCGAGGCGGCCCGGGCCGGTGATGTCGTGGTCGTCACCATCCCGCTGCGCAACTACCCTCAGGTGCCGACCGAGGAACTGCGCGACAAGATCGTCATCGACACGATGAACTACTACCCACAGCGCGACGGCNNTCCCCCGCCCCACCGGCGCCGAGGGCCGCAGCGCCCTCGCCATTGCCGGCGATGACCCCGACGCGAAGAAGGTCGTCAGTGAGCACCTCGACGAGATCGGCTACGACACGGTCGACCTCGGCCCCCTCTCGCAGGGGTGGCGCACCCAGCCCGACACAGCGGCATATGGCGTCATGTATGCCGTGAACCCGCAGGCATGGGATCAGGGCGCACGCCCCGCGTCGGCGGTCGAGGTCGCGCAACGGGCGGCGGCCTCGCGACGCCGCAACGACCCACCGGCCAGCGCGGTGCCCAGATGAGTCGACCGCCCGCCACGACCAGGGATGGGTGGCCATGACACGACCCCACGGTGGCCACAGCCCAGCGCCAGGCACGAAAGTTCTCGTGTGCTTCCATGCCCACCCCGACGACGAAGTCTTCACCACCGGTGGCGTCATGCGCCTGGCCGCCGACGCCGGACACCGGGTGGTGCTGGTAACCGCCACCGACGGCGCCCTTGGGGAGGTGCCGGAAGGGCTGCTGGCCGAAGGCGAGCTGCTCGTTGACCGGCGACGCCGGGAGCTCGAGGCCTCGGCTCGTGCACTGGGAGTGCATCGACTAGAGATGCTGGGCTACTCGGACTCGGGGATGGCCGGCACCCCCGGCAACGCGAGCACCGAGGCGTTCTGCAATGTGGACGTCGAGGTCGCAGCCTCTCGGCTGGCGCGCCTTCTGATCGAGGAAGGTGCCGACGTGCTCACTGTTTACGACCCGCACGGCAACTACGGGCACCCCGACCACGTCCAGGTGCACGTCGTCGGGGTCAGGGCCGCGGAGCTCGCCGAGGTTGCCCACGTATACGAGGCGACGGTAAATCGCGACCAGATGATCAGACTCATGGCCAGCAACCCGCAATGGGCGGCCGAGGCAACACCGCCGGACGTCTCCGAGTTCGGCCTGCCCGAGTCCGAGATCACCACCGTGGTGGACGTGCGCAAAGCGATGGCCGCAAAGCGCTCGGCGATGGCCGCCCACGAGTCCCAGGTGGGCGACTTCGGCCCATTCCTGGCGATGCCTGCCGAACAGGTCGAGGCCGCCTTCGGTCTGGAGTCTTTCCGCCGTCGAGGGGGCGCCGCTGGCCAACGTGGCACCGCGGCCTTGGAGAGCACACTCCCGCTCTAGAGAGAAAGCTACGCAAAGCGAGACGACCAGAAACCCGCCCCCCGATCCTCTTTGGACTCGCCCAGGAACTGCCCCGTCAAGGGCAGGTGCCGGCTAGCTGAGAGGTACCCCCGATGGCGACCGTCAGGGGTGCTGAACCCAGAGGCCATCTTCGATGCATGTGCCGATGTCCTTGGTCCGGTTGATGTCGACCAGACCCAGAGCGTCGGGAACGACGTACTCGCCCGTCTCGGGCAGACACCATGTCGGTCCAGGACTCCCACTGGGCGACAGTCTCGGTCATGACCGTGGACTGCGCGCACGGAGCGAGGATTGATGCTCCCATGGGTTGGTGGGCTCGGATCCAGGGGTGGACGGACAGCCCGTCCGGCCGGGTCCAGGTGGCGAAGGTAGCCATCGGCACTAACGGGTAGCTGCGCTCAGTCGTCAGCCATCGGGCGGGTTGTGCCGGCGACCAGCAGGCCGATAGCCAGCAGCCCGGCCGTGACGCTGAGGGCGCGTAGGACACCGACTTGGTTGCCGATGATTCCGACCATTGGCGGGCCGGCCAGAAAAGCGACATATCCGATAGTCGCGACGACGCTGACGCGTCCGGCGGCGTAGCGTCGCTGGTCGGCTGCGGCACTCATACCGACAGGGAAACCGAGCGCTGTGCCCAGACCCCAAAGAATGGTGCCGACCATGGCAGTCACGATGTTGGGCCCGAAGACCACAATCAGCAAGCCGATCAGGGCGCTGGCTGCGCAGGCGCGCAGTACGGGGACGCGGCCGAAACGGTCCAGAACCCGCGTGCCGTACCAGCGCCCGATGGTCATAGAAGCGACAAAGACCACGTAGGCCAGGGACCCCAGAGCCGCCGTCGCTCCATAGCCGTCGATGGTGGCAACGCCGATCCAGTCGTTCGCGGTGCCCTCGGCGAAGGCCATTGTCAGGACGAAGAGGCCGATGAGCAGAGTGCGTGGCTCGACCCAGGCCCTGAGCGGATCCAAGCTCTTGCTGGGCTCGTCATGGCCCTGGGCATCGGCGAGCAAGAAGCCGCGCGTCGACAGTGGCATCGCCAACCCCAGCAGCAACGCGACGAGCAGCAGGTTCACCGTGACCGACACGTGCAGAGCGTTCATCGCGACACCGAGCAGTGCGCCGGTAACCGTGCCGAGACTGAAGCCGGCATGGAAACGGGACATGATTGAGCGCTTGAGCTGCTGCTCGACCGCAGCCGCCTGCACGTTCATGGCCACGTCCCACGCGCCGAGGCCAAAGCCCATTAGCACCAGGCCGATGACCAGAGGCGCTACGCCCACTTGGACTCCCACACCGGCTGTGGCCATGCCCGTCGCAAAGATCAAGGACATTACGACGATCGTCTTCGCCGCGCCGATCCGGTGGACGATCAGACCCGCCGATGGCAGCGCGATCATAGAGCCGACGGCAACGGCCAACAGCACAAGGCCCAAGGCTGCAGGTGTAAAGCCGAACTCCTGGCGAACCTGCGGGATGCGGGCGGCCCAGCTGGCGAAGCCCAGGCCGGATCCAACGAACACGAGGTACACGCAACGAGTGGCTCGTCGCAGCGCCAGTGTGTCAGGGGCGGCCAGGGACGTCACCAGAGCGACGTTAGCGGCCGCCACCAACCACCTCGTCCCTGCCCCTCCCCTTGCATCCAGAACCTTGGCGCTGGGGTAGCTCGACCAGGCAGGGTTTCCCGGCTTCAGACTTAAGCGGGCAACGTGCTTCTCGCGGCTGAGGCCCGCCGGTATTGGCGGGTAGGCGACCTACCGTATACAGCGGCGTAGGTTGAGCGGGCTGCGGAACCCAAGAACCTTCCGGTGCTGGTGTTTCGCTAGTCGGTTGTAGCCCTCCGACCTGCAGTTCGAGTAACCCCGCAGATCCATCGGCTATCGGGCTCACTCTCATCCTTGGTATGCAGCCAGCGATGGCTATCCCCGCTCCTCCAGCCCCGACGCCCCCGCCTCCCATGTCGCAAAGATTCACCGCGCCGCCGATCCATGATGGACCTAGAGTCAACTCAGGCGGTCGAAGGCCGCCGCGCGGGGTAACCGGAGGTTTGCATGAGTGCATCGCCGTCCATCTTCGGCATGGATAACCTGTTCAGGAACTATGCCCTGAGCGTCTTCCCCATCACCGACTGGCGCCGCTTCTTCAGCCCGACGATCGTCTTCGGCGAGGCGAACATTGCCGACAGCGACACTGAGCAAAAGGTGGTCGACAGCGTCGGGAGCTACGGTTACCAACTCAACCGCATCCTGGATGCGCTGGCCGTGTTAATCCGTGAGAATGAGGAGCCGGAGTCGCCGCGGACGGAGAAGGACCGCCGCATGCTGGACCGGCTTCTCGACCTCCACGAAGCTGCTGACAAAGCTGCAAAGAGAGCCCAGACGACCTAGAAGACTCGTTGCTCCCGGCGCCGGATTCACTTACCAATTGTGTTGATGGATAAGGAAATATGTAGGAGCCTCATCGACTCCCGCAAGCGGTCGATGGTGGCGTGACGAAGCGGCTCCCGGATGGCTTCTCCACGACTCAAAGTGCTGGCGCAGTCACGCCCTCACCGTGGCCGATTGTCCTGATCGTCAAGGAGTTGTGTGAAGTAGGTGTCGCCCATTGGGACGCGACCATGGCCCAAGTTGGGGGCACAGTCTCGACCACTTTCGAGGTGAGACCTTTCCTCACTAGCCGGGAGCAACTGCTTGGAATCAAGTCTGCGGCGAAGGGCCCGGCTCCGGGCAGCTAGCCGTTCGACGGGCACAACGGTAGCGCCTCGGTGTGCTCGCTGCTGAGCCCGTCGAGCGAGATACGCAGGAGCCGCCGCCAGGTCTCGGGATGAGTGTTTCCAGTCGTCTGGGCGAGTTGGCTCAGAGACGTGAGCAGAAGCGCGAGGTCCTCGACGGTGACATCGGGGCGCAAGACATGGGCATCCTGAGCGCGCGTGCGCAGCTCATCGATGAGCGAGTCGAGCAAGTGTCCGCACTCGGCAATGGGTGCTTGCGCGCTGTTGCTGTAGGCCGTGTTCAAGGCCCGGCCGCGGTCACGACACACCAGGGTCTGCTCGAAGAAGTCCTCCAGGGCAGCCATGGGGTCGTCGATGGCTTTCGCGGCTTCTCGAGCCAGGGTGACCCAGGAACTGAAGAGCCGCTCCAAGGCGGCATTGAGCAGTTCTTCCTTGGTCGAGAAGTGCCGATACAGCGTTCCCATGCCCACGCCACTGCGACGGGCGACCTGTCTGACGTCAAGAAGGCTGCCCTGCTCCACGATGATCGCGGTCGACGCCTCCAGGATGGCCGCGCGGTTGCGTTCCGCGTCGGCGCGTCTGGCCCGCACCGCGGGCAAGCCTTGCTGGGCAATGGACGTCATAGGGCAAGTGTAGCGACCACGCTGGCACAAGGGGAGCACTCGCTCCGCTTGTGTTACGGTTCAAGAGGAGCGATTGCTCCGCTTCTCCGTTTCACTGACGAGATCAAAGGACTTCGACATCGCTTCCTCCACGCTCACTGCGCCTCACCTCCTGACCTCCTCGCTCTTTCGTCCTCTCGACATCGGCCCCTTGCACCTGGCGAACCGGGTCGTCATGGCCCCGATGACCCGTCAGCGCTCCCCCGGCGGCGTCCCCGGACTTGACGTAGCCGAGTACTACGCTCGCCGTGCCACAGGCGGGGTCGGGCTGATCATCACCGAGGGCACCTACGTCGAGCACCCGAGCGCCGGCGAACACGCTGCCGTACCGCGCTTCTACGGGCAGGACGCACTAGATGGATGGTCTCGGGTTCTCGACACCGTCCACGCAGCCGGAGGTCGGATCATTCCCCAGCTGTGGCACGTCGGCGCCTCCCGCAAGGCTGGCGCGCCGCCGTTTGCCGACGCGCCGGTGATGTCGCCCTCCGGTCTGAAGCTCGACGGCACGCCGATAGGCGATGCCGGCCCGGTTGCCCACCAGCGTGATCTGGACGCTGTCGTGCAAGCCTTCGCCGATGCGGCGGCTGCCGCGTACCGTCTCGGCTTCGACGGTGTCGAGCTGCACGGCGCGCACGGCTACCTCATCGACAGCTTCTTATGGGCGAACACCAACCGACGTACCGACGCCTACGGCGGTGACCCCTACGCGCGCACTCGGCTGGCCCGCGAGATCATCACCGCGGTCCGCAAGGCGACCAGCCGCGAGTTCCCCATCGTGTTGCGCATGTCGCAGTGGAAGTCCGGCGCCTACGACGCGCGGCTCGCCGAGACACCACAGGAGCTCGAGGCCATCCTCACCCCGCTCGTCGACGCAGGTGTCGATGTCTTCCATGGTTCCACCCGTCGCTACTGGGAGCCGGAGTTCGCCGGTTCCTCCCTGAACCTCGCCGGGTGGATGAAGAAACTGACCGGGCACCCGACGATCTCCGTCGGATCGGTCGGCCTTGACGGGCACTTCCTGGACACCTTCGCGGGAGGTATGCCGTCCGCCACTGGCATCGATCGGCTCCTGGAGCGACTCGGCGCCGACGAGTTCGACCTCATCGCCGTGGGCCGCGCCCTGCTCGGCGATCCCGCTTGGAGCGAGAAGATCCGCACCGGGCGCATCGACGAGCTGACGCCCTTCACCGCCGCAGCCCTGACCAGCCTCACCTGACGACCGGGTCACCGCCGAGACAGCGTCCTGCCATTCGGCGGTGACCGCGTTCACGGTTACCGGGGCCGGGTACGGCATCGACGTGCTCCTGGTTCAGGAGACGCTCGGCGCGAAGCCAGCAGAGCATGGTTCCACATGCCCCGCCGGATATAGCTGGACTGGTGCCGCCCTGCGAACCAAGTCCTTGACCGCCGCAGCCACCATCACCATGGTGGGCGCCACGGCCGGGTTGGGCGCAGCCGGGCCCGCGCCCCACCTAGTACCGTGCCAGCGCCCTGGACGAAACCGTGCCGCTAGCCCATGGCGAGTCCACGCAGAGCGGTCCCCCACCCCACGTGTTGTAGATGCACTTTCCATACCGCCGGTGGGCGCCCGATCCATGAATCCATGTTGAGAACCCAACCGGCCCGATCTGGTGCCGCTTGGCAAGGTGGGTCAACACTGCCTCTTAGGATCGGGGTGTTCAGCTGCCGTAGTTCCAGGGCCCAAAACGCTCGGAGCTCGCGCTGTACGACCCTGCCACGGGCAGGTCGTACAGACCGGGCGAGCGGCCCTGACCCGCCCGCCCGGTGGAGGCTTGTCCTGATCCTGCCTGCTACGTGAGGGTCATTTGGCACTGACCGAACTGTTGTACTGCTGGAGAACCGAGGCCATGCTCTTGCCGGCCCCACCCATGGCAGTGGCCGGCGAAGCCTGGCCGAGAATGGCCTTCTCCAGACCATCCTCGGACGCTTTGCGCGACTGTGGCATGGTGCCCAGCGCACATCCGGCCGTAGCCGTTGACGGCTTCTCGGAATGCAACACGCTGACCGCCGTGGAGAACTGCGGGTACTTGGCGACCCACGCCTTGTCCACCGGCAGATCGAGGGCACCCTTGTTCACTGGGAAGTATCCGGTACTGGTGTGCCAGATCGCCTGTTGCTTGGCGGAGGTCGCGAACTTCGTGAACTCCCAGGCGGCGCGCTTCTGCGCATCGCTGTGGCCGGGACCGCTGATCCACAAGCTGGCGCCGCCAATGATCGGACCGCCCTCAGCGCTGGCGTCNNGCTCCGGTCGACTCAAGGTTCATCGCCACCTTGCCGCTCTTGAACGCGGCCTGGGCATCGTCAGTCTTGCGCCCGGTGTTGGTGGCCAGGCCCTGCTTGACCATGTCAGCCCACCAGGTGGCCACCCGCGTGCCGGTCTGGCCGCCGAACCCCACCTCGGTGGCCAGACCCTTGCGCCCGTTCTCCAAGTTGCAGTAGGGCTGATTCGACTCGGCGATCAGCTGCTCAAGGAACCAGCCGTAGATTGCGGCTCCGAAACCGTACTGCTGCACTTGGCCGTTGGCGTCCTTGATGGTCAGCTTCTTGGCGGCAGTCATGATCTCGTCGAGGGTCTGCGGCGGCTTGTTAGGGTCCATACCCGCTTTCTTAAAAGCGTCCGCGTTGATGTACAGCAAGGGCAGCGACGAGTTCAGCGGCATCGAGCGGAGCTTGCCGTCAATCGTGTAGTAGTTGGCGATGTTCGCCTCGATGGCCGACGTGTCGTAGCCGTCCTTGGCGGCAAAGTCCCCCGCCGGCACGGTCTGCTTCGAGTCCACCATGAACCGGGTGCCGATGTCGTAGACCTGCACCAGGTCGGGGGTCTTCTTCTGCTGGACCGATGCCTTGTACTTGGTGATGACGTCGTCGTACTCGCCCTGGAAGACCGCGTTGACCTTTATCTTGGCGGCGTTCTTCTGGTTGAACGCGGCAACCATGGTGTTGAGGGCGTCGGCATTGGTCCCCTTCATGGAGTGCCAGAAGGTGATGGTGGTCACGCCCGAGACCTTAGTGAGTGCGTCAGCTCCGGGCACAGCCGTGCTCTGCGCGTTGGTGCTTGCGCCCGCTGCGCCGCACGCACTGGCGGCCAGGGCGATCGCGGTGATGCCAGCGACCACTATGCCGGCCCGTCGAGACCTCTTCATGGGTACTCCTTCTATGGTGCGCCGCCGTTGGTGGCGTAGCGCGGGTTGGTATGTGGCCGCGGCGCTGACACATGCAGGCATACGGCGGCTCGTCAACGGGATGAGCCCGCGACGAGACCTCGCACGATGAAACGCTGGCCGAAGATAACCAGGGCCAGGGTCGGCAAAAGGGACAGCGTGACCCCGGCGAGGATCAGTCCAGGGTCGGCGGCCTCGGCGTCCCGCAGTTGGGTGATCCCAATCTGCAGGGTCTGCATGGTGGGCGTGGAGGTGATCAGCAGCGGCCAGAAGTACTGGTTCCAGGCAGATAGGAAGACATAGACGGCCGTCGCGGCCAGTGCGGGCTTCTGCAGGGGCAGCAGGATCCGCCACAGGAAGCGCAGGTGGCCGCACCCGTCGACCCGTGCGGCGTCACGAAGCTCGCGCGGGAACTGCAGGAAGGACTGGCGCAGCAGGAAGGTGCCGAAGGCATTGACCAGGAACGGCAGCACGAGGCCGGGAAGGGTGTCGGCCAGCCCCCAACCGCTGATCAGCAGGTAGTTCGGCAAGATGATGGCCTCCCAGGGCACCATCAGCGTCGCCAGGAACACACCGAAGACGCCGGCGCGCCACCGGAAGGGCAGGAAGGCGAAGGCATACGCGGCCAACACGCTGGTGACGAGCTGGGACAGGGTGATCAAACCAGCCTGCAGCACTGAGTTGAGGTACTGCCGGCCCAGTGGGATGACCGTGAAGACATTCCTGAAGTTGTCCAGGTGAAACGAGTGCGGGAACAGCGAGGGCGGGTAAGACGCGAGGTCGCTCGGGCCCATCACCGACCCCACGACGGCGTAATAGACCGGGAACAACACGCCTATGGCAGCCACGATCAGGACCACCCACCCTGCTACAGCGCTAAGCCTTTGGCTCACGAGTAGTGCACCTTGCCCTCGAGCACACCGAACTGCACCGCCGCACAGGCCAGCACGATGAGAAGCAGCACCATTGCCTGTGCGCTAGCCAGCCCGAAGTTGCTCGAGCCAAAGGCGAACGCCTGCTGATAGATCGAGTAGACCAGCGTCGTTGTCGCACCGTCCGGCCCACCGCGGGTGAGGATATGGATCTGTCCGAAGCTCTGTAACGCTTGGATGCTCGACACGACAACGAGGAAGAACAGCTGTGGACTCAGCAGAGGGATTGTGATGCTGTAGGCGAGCCGCAAACCGGTGGCTCCGTCGAGCCGAGCGGCCTCGAAGATCTCTGGAGAGATGCCGCCGACCCCCGCGGCCAGCACCAACACGCCGAACCCGAACTGCATCCACACCGTCGTGATGCTCACAGACAGCAGGGCGATCGACGGGTCGGTCAGCCAGCCGATGCGGTCGATGCCGAACTGCCCCAACACACCGTTGGCCACGCCGATCGCCGGGTTGTAGATGACAGCGAAAACCACGGACGCGCTCGCCGCAGAGAATGCCAAGGGGATGGCGAAGGCTGTGCGGAAGACCCGGGTAGCCCGCACTCGAGTCTCGAGCAGCAGGACGACTGCCAGTGCCCCGAGTACGCCGGGAACAACAGTCAGCAGCGTGAATAACAAAGTGTTGACAAGCACCTGGCGGAAGTCTGCCGATGCCAGCATCTGGGCGTAGTTGCGTGCACCGACGTAAGCGCCCGCGCCGCCGAAGATGTCGTTGCCGTGCACGGACAGGTACAACGAACGGATCAGCGGGTAGAAGATGAAGATCCCTAGCCCGACAAGGGAGGGGAGCAGAAAGAGCCAGGCGATTAACGACTCTCGCCGCCGCTGGCGGCGCGCGCCCGCTAGGCCGTGTCCCCTGATGCGATGAACCGGCGCAATGACCGGAACGGTATTCGGTACACCACTTCCGATCAATGTTCTGGGTTCCGTCACGACGACATCAGCAACACGCACGCCCGCAACAGCGGTGCGACCATGGCTTTGCGTCATAACGAACAAATCCTTGTCCGGCGGTCCCTTTGACCGCCTGCCGAAATCGCGTAACACGGTCGACAAGACCCAACGACAGGCAGAAGGTGGATACAGCGTGAACTCTTAGAGCCGACCGAACCGGACCATGGGCCCCCCTAACGGTGCGTTCAGACTCGTACAAGTGGCACCTCCGACCGGTGCGCGCCAAGCACGTAAGTGCCTGAACCCATCAGTCTGGGCGGCAATCACGGGCCAGCCAACGTCACGGACTAGAACGCGCACCCATCACGGCATACCGATTGCCATGCTGGGCTCACCGTGTTCTACAAGACGGCCCGCGCGCTCACAGTGGAACACGACATTCTCCGGCAGGTCCCGCGCAGCGCCCTGGACAAGATCGACGCATGTGCTCGTCGATGGCCCAGCCGATGGCCCGACGCGAGTGGGCGTCGATGACCATGACCATGGTCAGGCCATGGCCAGGCTAGCCACGCCCAAGCGAAATCCGAGCACAGCCAACTGGGTCCTGGCACCCGATCGCGACTCACCTGCGGAACGACCTTGCGCATCGCTCTGTTACTGCTGCTGGAGCCTCCGGAACCCGTCCATCAGAAAACTCAGCGCGAACTCGAACTCCAGGTGATCGTCACGGCCTGGCCCAACAGCCGACTGGTCGTCTTGGCAGAACGCCATGGCACTCTCCCGGTGCAGAGATAATTCGTTGAGTTGCCCGGGCGTTCGCCATCCATCCGCTGGATCGTCGCTGGGCCCCTTAAGGCCAGCTGGATCTCGAACAGCACTGAGGCCATACCCCCCCCCCAGCGGTGTTCTGGCCGCACCCCCCAGCGGTGTTCTGGCCGCGTTCTGCAACGCCTGCCGGCCATGACCACAGCGGGCTGGCACAACGGCCGCACCGGCCAACCCGTCCGACGATCCCTACTCGCCTACGACCACTGTCCCTTGGAATTGATCATCTAGCGGCAGGGCACTAACACGAGTCCCACGAGACGACGGCGGCCCTGAAGGAACGTCGGTGAAGTTCTTGGGGCCGATCGCTTTGGCAGACAACGCCTTCCAGACGATTCCAGGCGACTGTTGCCTTTACGACCAGCCAAGAGCTTGCCACAGGCCTCGAACCACGAACCACGAGGTCACCACGAACAGCCCAGCGAACACGTGAACATCACGTCGGAGGCGAACGAAAATGCGCAGGATCGATCGCAGGAGGCGGCGTTGCATCGGGCTACGATTGAGGTTGTGGGGGTAAGCCGGGTGAGTTTCCTTGAGGTCCGCCCGCGTCAAACCCAAGTGCGCGCGGTTCGACTTCGAAGTGCCCGAAGGAGGACACCATGAATGCTGTTCATCGCGCCGGGCGAATGATCCGACCACTGGTGCTGGCCCTGGTCTTCACGGGGGCACTGGCCGTCCCGGCTGCTTCAAATGCCCAGGCCGCCACGCCCTTCTGCGGCATCCGCTGGGGGTCGCTGGGCAAGTCACTGGACCGCATGACAAGCGCGCCGATCACCAATGTCCGCACAGGACAGCACACTTGCTTCGACCGCCTTGTCGTCGACCTGCGCGGCAAGGGGGCCAATTACTCGGTTCATTACGTAAACGTCGTCCGCAACCAGGGCCAGGGTGCGCCCATTCCGCTGCGCGGGGGTGCCCGGCTCGAGATCGTCGTCAAGGCTCCGGCATACAACATCAACACCGGCGCACAGACCTACCGTTTCAACAACCCCAGGGAGCTGAGTAACGTCACCGGCTTCTCGACCTTCCGACAGGTCGCCTGGGGAGGCTCCTTCGAGGGTTACACCACGATTGGGCTCGGCGTCCGGGCGCGCCTGCCGATGCGCGCCTTCATTCTCGACGGCCCAGGGGGTGGAAGCCGCGTCGTCATCGACGTCGCGCACAAGTGGTGGCAGCCTGGGACCACCACGAAGGTCACGACAGCGCCGACGACCTTTGTCGCACAGACCGACCGCTACGCGTTACGGCAGGCAGTGGCCGTGTACGCCACCGCGACGGGCCGGCTCGTCCGGTACCTGACGCCCGCGCAACCCGGTGGGAGCACGAGTAGCCCGCTGCTGGACCCAACCGGAAAGACCGTCGCGTACTCCGTCGGAGCCGGCACCTGCGCCAGTGACATCTACAGGGTTGCTGTCGATGGCAAGGCCACCCCTGTGCTCCTGGTGGGGAGTGACAGTGGACCGGTCCTGGAGCCGGCGATCGCCCCTGCTGGTGATCGGATCGCCTATGTACAGGGCCACTGCGACTCCGCGGCCGCCGAGCTCGTCGTTCGTCGCCTTACCGGCGGCGCCCCAGCTGTTGTGCTCTACCGAGCAGCCCAGGGCGAGGGCATGTACATGGTCCGATGGGGCCGCAACGGCTTGCTGTCGTTCCTCACCACCGAAGGTCCATCTCGGAGCCTGCACACGATGACGGCGACACCCGGGGGCCGGATCTACTCCTCCCCGCCCGCCCCGAAAGGCTGTTTCTGGTCGGGCGCGGCCTGGTTCGTGCAGGCTGGTCAGGACCGGTTGCTCGCCTCCCAGCAGTGCGGTGCTGGAAGCCGGTGGCTGGTTCTCGACCAGCACCTTGGCACCGTCCGAACCCTCGCAGCCTTCGGCAACCAACTCGGCGCGCAGGCAATCAGCGTGGACGCGAGCGGCACATGGGTGATCTACCAGGAGAACGGCGCGAGCATCGCGGGGACGATCTGGCGCTGGAACTTCGCGTCGTCGAGCAAGCCACAGCGGGTCACCCAGGGCCCGTATTCGCCCAGCTGGAGATGACGAACCCGACCGCGGTTCCGGGTGTCTCTGACCACCACGGAGAACGCCGATGCCCGAGTTCCAGAGGACCCTGCGGTTTACCCCCGAATCAGCCGCCGATGGCGTACACACCAGCGTTGGCGCGAGTCCACTCCCGTTGCGCTGCGCCGTAGAAGGTGTGACGGGGCGATCCGAACAGGTCGTCTGCTCAGCGGCGGCGCGTTCCCCGCCGTGGACAAGGACCACCGAGCTCTTCTTGTCGGGGGCCCTTGTTAGGCTCCTTGCCGCAGGTGCCCCTTGGCCTTGGCGACCTTCATGGCCTACTGGGGTGAGTAGTCGCTGGGGCAGTCGCGTCGAGAGCCCAGAACCATGAATCCAGCTGTGCGAATGAGCATCGCAGGGCGAGCGTCTGGACGACGCCGGCCGTTACCGCAGCCCAGTAGGTATCTGTGCCCACCTGCCCCGGGACATACCGGTTGGTGGTGGTGGCCTCGCCCGGCAGGCCGGACCGGCTCTGGGACGTGATCCTCGACCTAGCCGAACAACCTCCCGCCGACCAGAACCATCTATGGACGGCAAACGTCCCTACTTTTTCATCCGATTCAAGGACAACCAGGCCTTCGACATCCTCGCGCCGGACCACAGCCCGCCCGGCTGGAGGCCGAACACCGTTGCACCAAGACAGACCATCCAGGTCGCCGGAGGCAACCAGTGCCTGCAACGCTTGGCAGTCATCAGCCTCACCAAGACCACTACCGACGTACCCGTGCCAAGCGTCCTGGGATCTCTGATCCTCACGGCGGCCGCGTGCAAACTCGACGGCCGGGACCGGGATCGTCACGCCACAGATGCAGCGTTCACCACAGATGCGTTCCTCGCATCACTCATCACTGACCCCCTGGACCTCGCGGGCCAATTCAAGGGCAGCGATCGCATGCGACTACGCGTACTCAACGCCTTGATCGGGTTGGGCTCGCATCCCGTCTGGGCAACCCTCGGGTGCTGTCCAAAGCCGCGCCCATCCCACCTGGCAACTGCTCAACCAAGAGAACATGTCCACCCTTAGCTGGACCAGCAGTCGTGCGATCTCAGACAATCGCTTGGTCAATCACCCGACCATCCGCACTTCAGCAGGCGTCCACGAACGTTCCACACGTACTCCCCACGGAGAGGTTCTCGCCAGGACTGACAATCGCCTACTTGATCATCGCGCATCGGCACTGGGACCTAGATGCGTTCACAGTGCGGGCTCATATTCTGTTCGTGTTGCCCCCCCGCGGGGTTGTGATGACGCTTCGTGGCCGCAGCCACGCCAAGCCCGGTTCACTACTCATGGACGCCAGAGCGAGCCACACCTGGGCGCAATGCGATGACGCGGTACCTGGTTTCGTGTAGATCGTCCTGGTCGACCATGAAGGCGGCAACGCGATCGGGGAGCACGCCTACGCCCTGACGTCACCGACATCGCCACCGTTGGACCGAGAAACCCTCGGTGCCGGGCAAAGCCCGAGAGTGTGGTGGTAGTCCGCAACTGCGCTCGAGCGCTCCGCCTTATCGCTCGACCTCTCCCCCAGGGTTCTGAAGTCGACGGTCAAGGAGAGCGCAAACACCAGCATTCAGGACACCATGGGTCAGGGCGACAACGTTCAAGCAACGAGCCATAAGACACCGGCCGCTACGGTCGCGCCGACGATCGCCCCGACCGAAACCTGGGCTGGCGTGTGGTCGCGAATTGCCACCCGCGCCCAACCGGTCAGCACCACAAGGGGTACCAGGAAAAGCCACCACGGGCTGACCAGAATCGCCAGGCTTGCCACCGTGCCCGCCGCAGCAGCGGCGTGGATCGAGATCTTCCAGAACGACGTGATGGCGAGCGTCACGGCGAGTCCGGCGACAATCGCAGCCACCAGCGCGAAGAGGGCATGTGGTGCGTCAAGCCAACGCAGGACCAGCAGACCAACCGCGACGGAGGCCAGCGCGATGGCCATGATCCGGGGCCGTTGCTCGCGACGAGAGATGTGGTGATCAGTGAGCTGTCCGCGTCGGACTCCGATCAGCACGAGTCCGTAAGGAAGACCACCAGCAAAGAAGATAACGACCAAGCCCAGCACCAGACCTCGCACCCTGCCTGCCGAATGCAGCGCAACGATCAGGGTGACGAACACGATCAGAACGACCGGCGACATCGCCTCAGTAACAAGGCGCGCCACACAGAGCCGGTTTCTCTTTGACTCAGCGGTGCTCATGCGACCCTCCGGGACCGGAATCTGATGGAGGCTCCATCGTGCCAACCCACTTCGCACAGTGCAGAACTGCCATGTCACCTCAACCTTCTTCTGTTCGGCGAGCGACCCCGCCGCTCATCTGGGGATAAGGCGTGAGAGGTGACCCCGAGAACCGCTGGACGAGTGGGTACTGGAGCGCAATCAGGTTGTCTGGCACTTCCGCCGACCGTTCCCACGGGTCCCGCCCAATGAACTTGGCCGATGCCATTGATGGACCCCTGCCCGTTGGATCGGATGACATGGGTCAGTTAGACGCTGGAGAAACGATCCCCTCGTCTTGCGCTCAAGTCGGCGCGCCGACGTGTCGCTGTGCGAGCAGTGCCAGCGAATGCGGTTGCCGGGCCCGAGGCACGCGCAGCTGTCGATCCAGGAACTGTGCACCGCCTGACAAACTTGCTTGCTGGGGGTTGCACGTTGCTAACCAGAGCAAGCATAATGGAGATATGCCGAAGTTCACTCCGATCTCCGTTCACGACCTTGGCGAGTACCTGCGAGAGCAGCGCCAATCGGCGCAACTCACTTTGCGGCAACTGTCCGAAGCCGCGGGGATCAGCAACCCATACATCTCGCAGATCGAGCGCGGTCTGAAGAAACCAAGCGCCGAGATCCTGCAGTCCCTTGCCAAGGCCCTGCGCATCTCGGCCGAATCCCTCTACATCCGCGCTGGGATCCTCGAGGAGCGCACCGACGAGGGTGACACCCGCCCCGTTGACGTGACCGACGCCGTCCTGGCTGACCCCAAGCTGAACAACCGGCAGCGCGCTGTCCTGCTGGACGTCTACGAGTCCTTCTTGAGCGAGCCGGCAGGCGGCAAGTCGTCAGCGTCAGCGTCGAAGTCCACAAAGACCACGAGGCCAGCCAAAGCGCGTCACGCACCGAGCCCAGCACACGAGCCGGGAACGCCGGCTCACCCCGAAATCACCCAGAAGGAGAAGAAGTCATGACCCTCGTCCACGAAATCCGCAAGACCGTCACTGACACCACTCCCGTCTACGCCGCCGTCGGCGTCACCGACCTGGCCGTCGAGAGGTTGCGCGAAGCCCGCGCTCGCGCTGCTTCCGTTCGTCCGGATCTCAGCGTCAGCGCGATGCAGGACCGGACCGTCAAGCGCATCGGAAAGGTCACCGAGCAGGCCCTGCACATGCCTGCGCAGGTCCGCGACCAGACCGTCGAGGCGGCCGACAGGGCTCAGCACACCTACACCGATCTCGCCGCGCGCGGTGAGAAGCTAATCAAGCGCCTCCGCAGCCAGAAGGCCACCCAGGACCTGCTGGCACAGGCAAACAACACCGTCTCCCTCGGCAAGGGTGCCGTCACGACCGTCCGCAAGGCGACCGTCGACACCCGGCGCGCGGCCAAGGCCACGCTGACCACCAGTCGCAAGGAGGCCGAGGTCGTCCTCGAAGCCGTTGCCTCTTCGGTCAAGGGCGAGGCCGAGACCACCACCGAAGTTGTGCGCGAGGCCGCCAAGGCCACTCGCACTTCGGCCAAGCGCACCGCTACGACCGCCAGGAAGAGCACCGTTGCCGCGGAGCGCGCGGCCTCCGCCACCGCCGCCAGTGCCGCCAAGACCGCGGCTGCGGCTGCTGAGGCCGCCAGGATCGCCACCCCCAAGGTCGACGACTGACGAAAGCAGCGGTTGCCGTTCGGCAGCTGAGCAAGAGACAGCTTGGTCGACGTCGTTCGCTCGACGTCGACCAAGTTGTCGTTGCGGGACGACGTGTCAGAACACTCGAGGCCAGGAGCAAAGCCGTCCACAGGGTGGACCGCGAGCGGGGCCATTGAGCGAGTTCTCGGCGGCTCCCCTGCCGGGTCTTCACCGCTTCCATGGCTTGCGCCCTGATTCCGCGGACTCGGCTCTCCCTATCCCCACCCTGAGGGGCAGGCCCTTTGACGACGCAGCAGGCTTGGCTTGAGGTTACGGACCGCGCAGTTGCTCCGCTTCGAAGGGCTACGAATCGGCACCGCGACCGTTAACGTGATGGCGGCGCCGAGGGCGCTGGCCGGGCGTCGGTTAGCGCGACCTAGTTGGGTCGGGTCGAGGCGCGACCGACTCCTGGGACCCGGTCCCCACATCTGTGCCCTCGGACCGGCGACTTGGTGGCGCGACTAGGTACCAGGGCCAGCGGTAGAGCAGCCATAGCAGCAGCGCTCCCAGCAGTGCCCCGCCCAGCACATCGCAGAGCCAGTGGAAGTGCAGCCAGAGCAGGCTCCAGGCCACGAGCGTCGTCCATCCCGTTACCGCGAGGGTAAGACCCCGGCGGTACTGCGGATGCCGTCGCGTAACCAGCACGGCCAGGGTCCCCGTGCACACTAGCGCCGTTGCGGTATGCCCCGACGGGTAGGCGCCGAGAAAGTGCACCGGGTGGCTGCCGGGCGGGCCGGGTCGAGCGAGCAGCCACTTGCCCAACAACACGGTCACCGTCAGAACAGCCACGGCTGGAGCAGCCGCCAAGACCGGCCACGGGTCCCGTGACCAGATCGCCCAGAGCGCCGCCGCGGTCAGGAGCAAGGCCACCGTGACTGGTGGGTTGGCGACCGTCGTGATCGCCTCGGCGACGAAATGTAGCGGCGCGGGGCCACCGCCCCGCCTGGGCAGTGTCTGGTCCACCCAACGGTCCAGACCGACAGTGGGCCCACCCGTGGCCACGAGTGTGGTCAACACAGCCAAACCCAGCGCGAGCACGACTGCCCCTGTCGACCCTGCCCCCCAGAGCCCCCGTCTAAAGACATGGAGCACACCGAGTCGCTTCCCCGGTGTCTGGGTATCCATCCGACCACCCTAGCCAGGAAGGCCTAGTGATGACTCAACGCCCGCCTGGCTGCCGTCTGGGTCGCCGTCCATGGGTCGTCGCAGAAATGTGCGTCCGTGGCGCTCGGGCACTGGGTCGGTCCGTGCCTGAGTGCCCTTGTGAATATTATTTCGCCGCAGTGACTATCGGCCGCACCTCAGAACGGTTCCGCCGAGCCCGATAGGCGTCGACATAGCGAAGCCCGACCATCACTTTGCGGCGCGTAGCCAGGCCTGACGCACGGCCGTCATCGCCTCTTGTGCGCTGACACGCAGATGGGTCTGGTGCCGGAGCGCACGCGTCCACGCGCCCTCGTCCAGATCCTGGCCGAACACCCACGCAGGGGGTGGCTTGCCGAATGGTCCATGCGCGATGAATACCTGCAGGGCAGAGCGCCCGATCAGGTCCCGCTCGCTCATCGCCCACAGGTCGTACAGGTCGCGGGGCGTTCCGCGGTCGATCCAGGCGCCAAGCTTGGCAGCGGCGAACCCGTCGGCGGTAAGGACCCGAAGCCTGGCCGGTCGCGCGTCTGAGTAGCGCTGCTCAATCTCCACGACCTCGGTGGGCCACGAGTACCCGTCACCGCCGAGTAGCTGCACCTGGACGCTCGTGCCGTCTGCAACCGACAGCACCGCCGGCTGGCTCCCGGTGGTCGCGAGCAGCGTCGGCTGCCAGGTGGGACGACCGTGGCTTCTGGCAATTCCGCGACGAACAGCACGCTCAATCTGCCCGGCAACCTCCCCGCGCGCACCTCTGGCGATCAGATCGATGTCCTCACTGAGCCGCGCATCGGCGAGATGGGTACGCGACAGCGCCGTGCCACCAAAGAAGACGAGGTCATCGCTGGAGACGCCAGCCGAGATGGCCCCGAGCACGTGCGAGATCAGATGGTCGCGACGTACCTGCTCCATGGCGACGCCGAACCTCGACGCGACCAGTTCCCACTCCGCTAGCATCGGGCCCGTCATCGACCGGCCCTCAGCCGCTTCAAGGTGGCCTGCATCCGCTGGCGCCCCGCGATGTCGGCCAGGACCGCCTGGTCGCATTCTGCCCACAGCGCGTCGATGACCTCGCCGGCGTCGACGTCCTGGCCGTGGGGGTCGCCGCGACCAAGATCCAGGACGGTCTGCTCGGGGGTCGTCGCGAGCGCCTGACCCAGGTCGGTTGTGACGAGAACGGCGTCCAGGCCTGTGACCATACGAGTGACGAACCGGACCTGCCCAGCCCGGTCGACGAGCTGGAGCGGTCGACGCTGGGTCGGCACGGCCACGAAGGCCACGTCGATGGCCCGTGGCAGTGCCCGCTGCACCCGTGCCGCGGTCAGCCCGGTCAACACCGGCACGCGGTCCCCGTAGATGGCGGTGGCGATGCCAGCGGCGGCCGCCTCGATCGTCGGCTGCCATAACGCGGGATCGTGCTCCGCCGGCACCGCGCAGTAGAAGCCGTGCGCTAGCCGGTGAAGGAGCCCGCGGCGTTCGAGCGCGCGGGCCTCGGCCCGAGGGTGGGCGTAGACCTCGGCGAGATCGCTCGTTCGGATTGTCCGCAACGGCGCAGTCGCGATGAGCCGCGCGACGTTCGGTTTCGCATTCACTATGCAAACTGTAGGTGCTGAGACTACATATTGCATAGTCTCCATCGATAGTTCCCTTATGCCGCTGGCATCCAGGTCAAAGATCTTGGCTCGATAACTCTGATGCGTGCCGGTCCGGCCGGCACTACGTTTGTTATGTGACTGAAATTCATTGGGCGGTGCCCGACCCCGATGAGACGCAGCGCAACCTGGAGTATCGGCGGGTCGCGCAGATGTTGATCACGGCGAATCTTCATGATTTTGACCATCTGCCGCATCTGCTTGATGAAGCGCTCGATGAGGTCGGTCCCGATGCAATCATGGCTACGCTGATGGGCTTCATTGAGGCGCACACCAGCAATAGCAGCCGATCTGATGCAAACGAGCGAGGAATGATCGACTACCTCATCCGCTCGATGTGCAGAGCGCTCGATGACTTAGCTAACGAGCGGGGCGTTGACGCGCACGAGTTCATCCGATCCCAATTGTCGGCGACAAGTACCACCTCGGACGAGTACCACCTTGTGGCCCAGACACTGCTCGCTACCGCCTTCCTCCCGACAGCTCGCGCCTCCCTGTACGACCAGACCCTCGACGTCGCCGCCCCCGCGTACCGACGCGTTGGCACCGCCATCCTCAACCTTTGGTTCGAAGCCGCGTGCGATGCACTACCCGCCTCTGAGCGGTGCGTCATCAAGCCGCTCCTAGAGTCATGCGCAGAACTCATTCTCACGCACTGCCAGGACGAAGGCTGCTCACCTGAGGAGTGGATGAAGACTTCTTGGCTGAGCTCAGAGAGTCTTCGTGTCTGATCACCAGTCCGATTGACTGCACCGATCTCTGAGAAGCGCTGCTATGATCGTGGGTATGATTCTGGCAGTGTCCAGGAGCAGGGAGAGAGCCATGGCAGTTACGACCCGTACTGGTCACACATACCAACCAACCGATCTGACCACGTCCAAACGGCGTGACTTCCTGGAGGAAGCGCGGGTCGGCGTCGCTCGCCTACGCAACAGCGACGGGGAGACACTCGTTGCGCTGCCTGAGCGAGACCTAAACGCTCTGGTTGAGCTCCGCTCTTACACCTTGGCTTTCCTCTCGTTGGAGAACGCTATGAGCCGGGCGCGCTCAGACCGGCGACCCACGGATTTTGGAGAGCTGGCGTGGGCAACCGCCTTTGACGAGGAGGACCTAGCGGAGTTCCGCTCGGAGTACGCCGATGGCCTCGCCAACGCTCTCGCAGAGCGATCAGTCGATCGACTCGAACAGAACATTCATGCATGGCGCCTCACGAGCGACCTACTTCGCGACACTGCAGCAATGGCCCGAGTCAACGCCGAC
Source organism: Micrococcales bacterium (assembly GCA_003157445.1). Classification (GTDB taxonomy): domain Bacteria; phylum Actinomycetota; class Actinomycetes; order Actinomycetales; family Dermatophilaceae; genus UBA4719. The sequence continues at coordinate 5,625 of PMJN01000529.1, read as the reverse complement.
ATAGACCGCGTCGACGTTGATGTTCCATCCCCCGAGGGAATGCTCGACGAGTCAGCAGAGTGAGCCGCCCCCCTGTGGGGGCGTATGACCCATACATCACGATCGCCAGCCCGGGCGGGAAACCATCCACCAAACCGCGTTTCCGAATCCTGATGTCGAAAAGCCTGTGGAAGGCTTGGGAGAACGCGACTGGTCAGGCCGGTGACCAGAACGTGCAACAGCTCTGGAACCACCTCGCCTACCGCCCTGACAAGCCGCCGCTCTTGGGCAGCGTTACCCGGCTCAAGGGCGGACAAGCCCGGGGGAAAGGCGGTTGGTCTGACGTACATCACTACGAGATCACAGGCGCCGGTCGAATCGACTACCAGTTCCACCCGGAATATAGCGGCGGGGCGAACGGTGACCCTCATCCGGTTGTCAAGATCATCCGCATCGATATGTCCAGCCACTGACGGTGCCAAGTGCGGGCAGCGTTGCGCCAAACTCTCGGTTGCGCCCAGCATCTAAACGCCTTTCTGATGAGCACAACCCGGTGATCTTCCTGTCCGACGAGCCCGAGTCTGGCCTATTGCGGCGACACAACCTTCAACGATGCTCTTAGGCCCACGAGGTCGAGAATCTACGCGCGACCGACAACAAGACCGTCCAGGTGGATGGCGTCGCCCTCGATCGCGGCTCGCCGTCAGCGCCGCAGAGGTAGCCCATCGGACTCCGTGACGACTCGAGCGCAGTTCAGGTCGTGGACTCGACGGCCACCAAGGCAGTCTCTGATCACCGGTCGTCGTTCAGAACCTCCTGACGGGTGTGAAGAGCCGCGGGCTGGAGTACTTCACGAACCTGCGCATCGAAGGACGATTCTGAGCTCACCTGGCCATGGTGCCATCCGATTCCGCTCAACGCCTTCCATGGCGGTCCCCGTCGTATCGGATGCCCAGTATCTGACGACCTGAAACACCTGGAGTGGCAAGCTAGCGGCGAATCCACGACGCGAAGGGCTCACGGTGCTCGAGGGACTTTACGAAAGCCTGTTGACCAAAAGACTCCAAATCCAGATCGACGAGGCGACCCGGTCGGGGCTGACCCCGGCAACCGAACTCGTCGATCCGGCCGAGCAGCCCAGTGTCTTCGCCAGACACCTCCGTGACGCCGCCGTCCGAGCCCTGGCTGCGGAGTCGAACCCCGACCGTCGACGCGACATGGTTAATGCGCTGCTGGACCAGTTGGGCGCCCATGACGACCAGCTCGCGTCATCTCCGGGTCAGCTGCTCGCGCTCGTGGCCCCGACCGCGCCTGGCGTATTTGCCAGGAACACGAACCGTCCAGCGACGCCCCTGAGTGACGCAGCATTGCTGACGAACGCTCACGGAGAGCCTTCCCTAGGCCACGAGGTGCAGTCGGAACTAGACAGTGCCGATCAGGTCGATCTGCTTTGCGCGTTCATCAAGTGGTACGGGTTGCGAGTTATCGAGCCGCAGCTGATCGACCTTAGGCGACGCGGCGCCCTGCTGCGAGTCATCACGACAACCTACATGGGTGCCACCGAGCGGCGTGCTCTGGATCGCCTCGTCCGAGATTTTGGGGCCGAGGTCAAGATCCAGTACGACTCCGTGCGTACCCGTCTGCACGCAAAGGCCTGGCGCTTTGCACGCAACACGGGGTTCAACACCGCCTACGTGGGTTCCTCGAACCTCTCCCATGCCGCCATGTTGGACGGCGTTGAATGGAACGTGCGGCTCTCCGAAATCGCAACGCCCCAGCTGATGCAGAAGTTCTCGGCAACCTTTGAAACCTACTGGAACAACTCAACGTTCGAGAGTTACGACCCAGATCGAGATCGTGATCGACTCGACGATGCCCTCGCGGAGGCATCCGGCCAGAGGCAAAGCGATCGAGTCACCTTTTCCCTTTCGGGACTGGAGGTACGGCCGTATCCCTTCCAGTCCGAAATGCTGGAGCTGATCGACGTCGAGCGCGTCACCCACGACAGGCACGCGAACCTCGTTGTTGCCGCGACTGGCACAGGAAAGACCGTGATTGCCGCGTTGGACTACCGAAGCCTCTGCGCGAAATCTCCGGGTGAGCGACCCTCGCTGCTGTTCGTCGCCCATCGTGAGGAGATCTTGAAACAGTCCATCCGCACGTACCGCGAAGTCCTTTCCGACCCGAACTTTGGCGAACTGTACGTCGGCGGCGCCCGCCCCGAGCGGTGGCGACATGTCTTCGCCTCCGTCCCGGCGCTGAACGCGTATGGCATCACCAACATCGCAGCAGATGCCTTCGACGTGGTGGTGATCGACGAATTTCATCATGCGGAGGCTCCGACCTACCGCAAGATCATCGACCACCTAAGGCCACACGAACTTCTCGGCCTGACTGCCACGCCGGAACGAGCAGACGGCAACGATGTCCGCTCGTTCTTCGGCGGACGAGTCGCCGCCGAGCTGCGGCTCTGGGACGCGTTGAGCGCGGACTTGCTCTGCCCGTTCCACTACTTCGGCGTGGCTGACGGGGTCGACCTCAGCAACATGGTGTGGCGCAGAGGGATGTACGACCAGAGCGCTCTGTCGGGCGTCTACACGGGCAACGATGCCCGGGCCCGCATCGTCCTGAAACAGGTCCACGACAAGGTGACGGACGTTCATTCGATGCGCGCACTCGGCTTCTGTGTCTCGATTGCGCATGCCGAATACATGGCCCGGGTCTTCAACCAGGCCGGTATCGCGTCGCTGACGGTCACCAGTGGGCCGGGATCCTCCGACCGCGCAGATGCATTGCGGCGACTAGCGGCTGGCGACGTCAACGCAATCTTTACCGTCGACGTCTTCAACGAAGGCGTTGACATCCCCTCAGTGGACACGGTTCTCTTCCTGCGACCAACGGAAAGCGCGACCGTCTTCCTACAGCAGCTTGGCCGCGGCTTGCGCCGAGCCCATGACAAGCCGGTCCTGACGGCGATCGACTTCGTCGGCCATCAACGCAAAGAGTTCCGCTTCGACAGCCGCTACCGAGCCATCACCGGGGCAACAAAGACAGGCCTCCAGCGCCAGGTCGAACACGGATTTCCGTTCCTGCCTGCCGGATCGCAGATCATGCTCGACAGGCAAGCCCAAGAGATCGTCCTGGCCAACATCAAAAGACAGCTCAGCACGAGCTGGAAGCAGATCGTGGCCGAGCTCCGCTCTTACGGTGATCTGTCATTGACGGACTTTATGCACGAGTCCGGACTGGAACTCGGCGACATTCTCAAGAGCGACAAAAGCTGGACCCGGCTGCGTCGAGAGGCGGGATTCGAGACCCGAACAGGCGGGCCTCACGAAGCAGCACTGCTCAAGCGGGTCCGCGCACTGGCACATATCGATGACACCGAACGCACCCACATCTACCGGCTGTTGCTCGCCGATGGCGCTCCGACGTACCAGGAACTCACCGCGGTCGAACAGCGGTATGCCCGCATGCTGTTCTTCTGCCTGTGGCCCAACGGCGGGGGTTTCGAGTCCTACGACGGTGGTTTCGCTGCTCTGCGCCGAGAACAAGCCGCACGCGATGAACTCAGCATCGTTGTCGAGTACGCATTCGACCATGCGCAGCACATCACAGCCCCAATGTCACCACCTCTGGCCTCTTCGCCATTGCGCACCCACGCACGCTATATGCGCGAGGAGATCGTCGCCGCGCTGGATTATGCCCACCTCAAACGTTTGCCTAGCGGCCTTCAAACCGGAGTGCTGTGGGCCGAGGGATGGAAGTCTGACGCCTTCCTGATCACCCTCACCAAATCCGAGACCGACTACTCCCCCACGACCATGTACCAGGACTACGCGATCAGTCCCTCGCTGTTCCACTGGGAAACTCAAGGCCGAACATCGGTCACATCACCGACCGGTCAGCGGTACATCCACCACGCACGCGAAGGCAGCAACATCTTGCTGTTCGCCCGTGAACACAAGGTTTACGAGCTAGGCACCGCGCCATACCTCTTCCTGGGGGCTGGGCAATACGTCAGCCACACCGGCGACCGCCCAATCGCCATCACCTGGCACCTCGACCGACCAATGCCCACCGAGACCTTCACGGCCTCCACCGTCGTTGCTTAGGGCGTCGCGAAATCTGCCTACATCGGTGCCTAAGTGCCTGACGTCTGGGACCCTCGGTGTCCTCCCCGCCCTGCTACGTGAGCGGGTCGGTGGAGGGGTTGCTTGTCAGTTCCCGCAGACGATCATTCGTCTGTCGGTCAACCGAGTGAATCGCTACACCTCGCATACCTCGTGTGAGCAACACTTTGTAGACATTCCGGATCAGTCGATCGGCCTGGACATCGTCGACTGTCTTACGGTTCCTGAAGTCGGGGTCCTTGTTGGCCGCACGGATCATGATCCAACCGTTCTCGCGCCACACTAGGTCGGGACCGATGATGACGCCGGCATAGTCGTACTCGAATCCCTGTGCGGTGTAGACGCATCCGACCTGGTCGAACCCGGCGGGGTCCGTGGCCCACAATGCTGCGGCCGGGGCTCCGCCGACGGAGCGTTCACCCTTGAGATTCCACGGACGTGACCATCCGCCGATCTGCACATCACGCACAAGTGTGCCGTCCGGTCTCGGATCACTCCACGGCCAGCAATAGCCAGCCGCGATGCGACCGCTGTACCCATCCGCGATCCTGGTCGCCAGTGACGCCTCCATCTCGGCAGGCGAGTCGACAACCTCGACATCGAAATGCGGATCACCTATCCACTCAATGGCTCCACCCGGCATCAGACCCAGAAGCCGCTTGACCCAGAGGAGGTACTCCTCTGAACCACCGCAACGGAACTGGGCATCAAGACTGATCTTCACAACTTGAATACCCCGTGCCTCAGCGTTCTTTTCGATGTCATCGACAGTGCCCTGCTCGCCAGGACGGACCACTTGAAACTCATCGAGCAAGAACACCGGAACCCTGGCTGCGGCGATGAGCTCGTCGATCTGGGGTCGGCCGCTGCGGAACTCGGCCTTGGTCCAACGATTCACCGAGGTTTCACGGATGCGATGCGCCTCGTCCAGGATCAACGCATCCAGACTGTTCGCCTCAGCTCCCATGAATGAGTTGAAGTACTGAAACATCTTCCGCACCTGGGGCGCCCGCGAGCCCGCTACCTTCCGCAGCGTTTGGGTGAATGAACGAGATCCAGTGGCGTGCATAACGGTTCGACCCTGCCGCGAGAGCTCACCCAGCAAGGAAAGTGCAATGACGCTCTTGCCTGAGCCGGGGCCTCCCGAGATGATCACTGTGGTCTTGTCGTTCGCCCGACGAGCCCGCTCGACCGCGTGCAGCACATAGTTGAAGGCGTCTCGCTGCTCATCGAGCAGGACAAACATCTCTCGCCGCTGCACCTCATCAGCAGCTACGGCCAGGAGCTGTCTTGACGGTGCGATCTGACTGGAAAGCAAAGCATCCGCGTACGACGCGCCGCTGCGACCCTCAGAAAAACGAGATCTCAGGAAATGCTGGAACTCGCTGCGCCGCTGACCGGTAAAGACGCTGCCCAAGCGATCGCCGGGAATTCGAAAGAGATCGGCAACGCCGCTATCGGTGGCGTTGTGGAGATAGGCCACCCCCGCCAGAGACAGAGGAGCGTCAGCGAG
>PMJN01000141.1 GCA_003157445.1 Micrococcales bacterium | reverse complement strand
GCGCTGCTGGTGTGGGGGGTCATTGGCTTGGTCCTCGCGGTCCTGACCCGGTCCTCGGCGGTGGCGATTTCCGTCGGCGTGGGGTACGTGCTGGTCGTGGAATCCATCGTGAAGATGGCCATGAGCGGTTCGTCAGACTGGCTGCCGGGATCGACGCTGAACGCGTTGGCCCGCGGCGGCACACCATCCCTGTCGCACGCTGCAGCCGGCGCCCTGGGGCTGGTCTATGTGATCATCGGCTTGGGGCTCGCCCTGACGGTGGTGACCCGGCGAGACATCACTGACTAGGTCGCCACTACATCAGCCCATCGCATGCTGGACGGGGAAGGGAACAGCGATGACGGACCGAGGGGCAGCAACCCGCGCCGCACTCATCGAAGCGACCAGGCAGGTCGTGCAGGCGGTCGGGTACACCCACGCGACCACTCGGGTGATCGCGCAGGCCGCCGGCGTCGCGGAGGGGACGATCTACCGGCATTTCGCCGACAAGTCTGCGTTGTTCTTCGCCGCTGTCCTTGACCGGAACGCGACCATCACCGAACGGGTGTCGCGTCTGCCCGCGCGCGCCGGCCACGACACCGTCGAGGTGAATCTGACCGACTGCCTGGTCGAGCTCTCGGGTTTGCGAGCAGACATGCTTCCTCTGGAGCTGGCGTTGCTGACTGACCCGGACCTCGCGCGTCAGCAGCGCCAAGCGGTTGCTGCTCGCCCAGAAGGAGGTCTGGTTGGGCCGCCCATGTACGTGGCCGCCTACCTGGCCGCCGAGCAGTCGCTGGGCCGAGTCCGCGGCGACGTGGATCCCGCGCAGGTAGCCGTGGTCCTGCTGGCGACCCTGTTCGGGCTCGCACTGGTCCCCTCCAGTGACGGCAACGGTGTCGACCGGGATCTGCTCGCTTCCGCCGTCCGACTGCTGACGAACGGAATCGCGCCGACCCGGCAACAAGGAGGTCGCAAAACGCCAGCCTCGTCCTGAGAACACGGCAGACCAGCGCACCTGACTGGATCTGGATTCGCAGGTACGGGGTCGTGACCACGTTCCTGGTCATGACCCCACTGACGACCGGACCCCTGTTCGCGCACCGGATGTCGCCGGTGGCTCACTGGAGCGAGGGCATGGCTACCTCGTCTAACTCGGCGCCCGCCGACACCGAGCAGGTGCTGGCTATGTGCGCTGAGGAAACCGAAGATCCATCACCTGTCCCGAAGGGACCCACTTCCGCTCACAGCGCGCGTTGCTTTGCAGCTGGGGATCGTCGACCGGGCTGACCTGAAGCGGTGTTATCCCGCGCGGCTCACCATGTAGAGCGGGAAGAATATGATCCACAGAACTAGGCAACTTACGAACCACGTTTTGGGCGTCTCTAGGACGAATGCTCCGATCCGTACCACGACGGGTGCTCCCTGATCGGCACGCTGCTTAGCATCCGCGTAGACCCACAGGTCGATTGCCAGGATCACCAGGAGCATGAGTACTGGAACGAGCGCCGCTGGCATATCCCAACCATATGGCCGCGTGCCGCGGGATCGGTGGGCGCCGAGTCCATCCACAATCGGAATTCGTCTAGATCCGGTCGTATTTCGTCAAGTGTCCACTGTCCCGATTGTTCACTGTCCCGATGGCGGCTCCCGCTACGGAACGACGAAAACCATGTGAAATGTATAATTCCGCTTGCGGCCTCTGAACGTGAGGCTTCGGAACATCGCTTCGGCGTCCGCCGCCGTCACGTTCGCATCGGGACCGAAGCAGGCATCCAGCTGCAGAAAGTTGTCGGCCGCGTTAGGGCGAAGGACGGTCCCCTCAGCTTGAATGGCTCCTGCCCTGCCCAAGCAGGCACCTGTCGCCGGTTGCGTGGGTTTAAGACGCGCCTCGGCGCCGCCCACGGTTATGCCCTCGCCAGGGAAGGCTGAGATGGAACGCATCGACGGGCNNCGGCGCACCCGGCTACGCCTGTGGCCAGTACGATCGTCCGGACGGGGATGACCGGGTCCCGACTCGTCACCTCGATGAACCCAAGTTCATCTTGCGATCAGGTACGCACCAGGACCTGCCCGTCGCTCAGCTCTGCAGGGTCCGGAATGACCCCGGGCCGATATATCGGATCCACCACCACATCGTTGCAGAAGCGTCGTCTAACGGGCCAAGCAACCTCTTCTGGTCCTGGCCAGGCAGGCTCACGTCAATTCGCTGTAGACGATCGGTGACCGGTGGCCGATCGTCCCCCGGACTGGTGTTGGACTGAGATGTCGCCAGGCCTACGACGTGGACTAGGTCTGCCGGAGTGCTAAGCCGAGGGGCTAGAAGTCGGACCCGCCGCCACCGAAATCGCCGCCGCCCCAGTCTGCGCCGCCACCGCCTTGGTCGGACTCGGCGAACCCACCCTGGCCCTGGTTGAAGTCGGCGTTGCCGACGTCGTTGGAACCGTTCTGTTGCTCTCCGGACTCCTTGCCCAGCTCATAACCGAGCAGTCCGCCGCCGATACCGCCGAGGGCCCCGCCGGCCAGCATTCCGCCCATGCCTACGCCACCACGGCCGTAGCCGGGGCCACTCCCATAGCCGGGTCCATTCGCGTAGCCGGCTCCAACGCTGTCTTGGGGTCCGGGCACGTAGCGGCGCCTAGAACGTAACAGCGCCATGGCGCCCATAGCGATGGCGCCACCAATCACCAACAAGATGATCAAGCCCACCCATGGAGGCGAACTCTGGGACGCGGTGGGGGCAGCAGCACCACTGAAGCCTTGGACCGGCGCGCTGTTGGCGCTCGATCCGGCGGCGCCGGTCAGACTGCTCAACGCCTCTTTGACGCCCGCACCCCACTGGCCCTGAGCGAAGTAGGGGTTGGCGGACGACTTCGCAGCAGCCGCCGCCGCCGAGCTGAGGCGCGAGCTGCGTGCCGCGACATGACTGAACTTGTCGACCGTGTCGACCGCCACCACGACCATGTCGTTGCCGGTGATCATCGCATCAGCAGCCGAGACGAAACCCGCCTTGTTACCCGCATAGCCGCCCTTGACGGTCCAGACAGAAAGGGAGAACGGCGCTTTGACGGCAGCATCGTGAATCGTCTGCCGTTCTGCCGTGGTCAGCACCCCCGCGTCGTCGCGCACGTTGAGGCCTTGGGCTGCCGCGATGGACACCTGACCCAGGCAGGCCCCGAGGGCCAACAACACCACCACGGGAAAGCGGATCAATCGACGCACGGGCACGGTGTCTCCTCATCACGGGCAGCGCCGGAGGCAGCCCCGAGAGCGATCATAGGCTTACCTAACGCCGCGCTCGGCGAGGAGCCATGGATCCGCGGTGGTGGGCCAAAGTCGCACGCTGGGGCACGAGTCGATGACGAAGTATGTGCGCCGCAGATCCCGACGAGTCCTGCATTCAGAGAAGAACCGACGAACCGGCCACGTTCCTGGATTACCCAGGCGTCGATGAGCGATCGGTGACTGGTCACCGATCGGCGTACGGACAATGAGACTTGGCTCCGATGCGTCCGGTGATCGTTAGTTGATGACGAGGCCCAGCACTACCTGGGCTCTTCGACGCCTCGCGGTGGGGTTTCGCCGAATTTGCTGATGAGTATCACGACAACTACGAGAGAACCCAAGACCGGCACGGCAAGAGAGAAGTATGAGTGCCCCTACCCTTTCCCGGAGGCCAAACCTCTTCGTAAGCGCCCCAACGACAGCGCAGGCGATGCCCTTCAAGCAGATCAGGATGAACGCAGCTTCCAACGGTCCAAGTTCCAACATCTTGAGTCCTCGACGCCGTTCCCGCAAAGGGATGGCGATCCTCGTCCGGCACTGGGCTGAGGTTCGGATCGGCAAGCTCTTGACGCGGTCTTTGAGGCGGCGAAACAGGCGACGTGCCTGGTTTCCGCCGCGACTAGTGGCGAGGCTCCGGGCGCCTTCGCTCGAATATCGCCGCGAACGAACCCAACCGAAGACAGTCTCTTAGGACCAATGGCCCTGCCGGGAAAACACCCTGCCGAGGTACACAGGTTGCACCGTCAAGGATGCTCAACATCGTCTGGGCCCCGGACGCTGGCAAACTCAGGCCCGTCGCCGGATCGAGGAGGCAACCATGAACAGGGAAGTCAAACACCGGATGGGTCGGAGCGTAGGCGTCCCGCCGAAGTGGACGTCGGTCCTGGCGGTGATAGCCCATCCGGATGACGCGTCATTCGGTCTCGGCGCGATCCTGGACGCGTTCGTCTTCACGGGCGCCAAGGTCGAGGTGCTGTGCCTGACCCATGGCCAGGCCTGGACGCTGGAGGGTGCCCCTGGAGACCTCGCTGCTTTGCGCGGGGCTGAGCTGGCTTCGGCGGTGGACGTGCTCGGCCCGGCTGGGTCCGAAATGGCTGACTGCCCGGATGGGGCCTTGAGTGAAGCGGGCCAGGCCAGGTTGGTCGAGGAGGTGATCGCCGCGGCCGACTCCTGTTTCCCTGACGGGCTGCTGGTCTTCGACACCGTTGCCGTGGAGGGTCACCTCGATCATGTAACCGCGACCTCGGCCGGGCTGATGGCCGCGGAGACGCTTGCACTGCCGGTTCTGGGCTGGGCGCTTTCGGAAGATGTCGCGGCACGACTGAACCTTGAGTTCGGTAACCGTTTCACGAGTCACCAGAACCAGGACATCGACCTGCGGGTGACCGTCGAACGCGCCCGGCAGCGCGTGGCCAGCCACTCGCTTCAGGACGAGGCACTGCCCGGTGGCGCCCGGTGGCGCCGGCTGGAACTGCTCGCCAACACGCAGAGCCTTCGCTGGCTGCGCACGGCGGGTGGCGCGGTGGGTGATCGCGCGCCCGGGACCGCGCAGCGTCGATAGCGCCCACGGACGGCTGTTGCGCCAGGTCACGGTATTCCTGTCGACCGATCCTCGACTGGTCATCGCCCTACGACCGCCGGATCTTGAAGGAGCGAAATCCCGAGCGAACCGATCTCGGTGAAGCCGTTCGCCAGCGCCGCCTCAAGGTCCTCGACGTGCTCGTAACCTATGAGGGGCAGAGATGGGAAGCAGCTCGCGAGGATCATCGATGATGCCGGACCAGGCCTTCACGGTGGACATGCTGGTCGTGAAGACGTTGGTCACGCCCACACAGGGCGGCATGCGGTTGGCGATCGCCCCGCATCGAGTCCGTTCGGACCGTGCGGGGCCAGGACTCGGATCGACCGGTCGCGCTCGATCTCCCCGCGAAACGTATCCCCGCACCGTGAACTACAGCCCACGCGGCGAGGACTTCTTCGGTTTCGACCACGCTGCAGGTCGTCGGGGTTTCCGTTGACGGGCATTCTGCAGACGATGTCACGGATTCACGAGATACTCAGCTTGCCTGGAAGAGCTCGTCGAAGCCCCACCGTGCAAGGTCGAGCGTCCCGAAGCTGTCCTTTGCCGAACACCCCGACGCCTGGGCAAGGGCGCGCGGCTGGGCCTTGTGGAAGGCACTCATCACCATGACAGAAGCCGAGAGCCCTCAATACGCGAGAAGAAGATGATCCACCCGGCTGGGGATCTACTGGCGCCCAGTGGCGATCCGCTCACCGCCTCCGCGCCATCAGCCCGAGTCCGCATCGCGTAGCACAATGGTCCTGGCCCAGATGCCAACCGTGTGAAGCCCGCTGCCAACAGGGAAACACCAGTTGGAGCCGTGATCACCCACCTGCAGGGCTGTGGTCTCCGTCAATGGCACGATGCTCGTATAACCGCTGGAGACAGCCGAATCGGTTAGCGTCATGTTGCCCCAGGTCTTCCCGTTCCCGTCCGGCGAGACGAGGATCCTGTTCCCGGGACGACCGTAGCTGAGAATCAGCGGACCCTCACTCATCCTGGTCAAGTTGGGATCCGCACTCGACACGTTCTGGACATCGAGTCCCGCACCCGCCAGGGGGCGTGGCTGCGTCCAGGTGGCGCCGTCGTCGCTGGATCGGGTGATCACCAGGCCGGCGCCCTGCCACGCACCGTTACAGACGTTGCGATTGATCGGGGCGCTCTGACGCATGACCACGACC
>PMJN01000160.1 GCA_003157445.1 Micrococcales bacterium | reverse complement strand
GTGCAGGTTGATCCCGTCTATGGGCCAAGAGACTCCGAAGAGGAGGCGGCCATCCCGGGTTTCGAGCGGATTGGCTGGCCGGGGGAGTACCCCTTCACTCGCGGGCTGCACGCCACCGGGCATCGCGGACGCCCCTGGACGATCCGGCAGTTCGCCGGCTTCGGCAATGCCGAGCAGACCAATGAGCGATACAAGATGATCCTGAATCGCGGTGGCGGCGGCCTGAGCGTTGCCTTCGACATGCCGACGCTGATGGGTCGCGACTCCGATGAGTCCCTGAGCCTGGGTGAGGTGGGTCACTGCGGTGTGGCCATCGACTCGGCCGCCGACATGGAGATCTTGTTCAAGGACATACCTCTGGACAAGGTCACCACCTCGATGACGATCAGCGGGCCGGCGGTACCCGTGTTCTGTATGTACATCGTGGCTGCAGAACGACAGGGAGTCGACCCCGGTGTCTTGAATGGCACCTTGCAGACCGACATCTTCAAGGAGTACATCGCCCAGAAGGAGTGGCTGTTCGAGCCAGAGCCCCATCTGCGCCTGATCGGCGATCTGATGGAGTACTGCTCGGTCAACATCCCGGCATACAAGCCCTTGTCGGTTTCGGGTTACCACATCCGCGAGGCCGGTGCCACGGCCGCCCAGGAGCTGGCATTCACCCTCGCCGACGGTTTCGGCTACGTGGAGCTGGGGCTGTCCCGAGGCCTGGACGTCGATGTCTTCGCCCCTGGTCTGTCCTTCTTCTTTGACAGTCATCTCGACTTCTTCGAGGAGATCGCCAAGTTCCGCGCTGCCCGCAGGATCTGGGCCCGGTGGATGCGTGAGACCTATGGCGCCAAGACTGACAAGGCGCAGTGGCTGCGCTTCCACACACAGACTGCCGGTGTTTCGCTCACGGCCCAACAGCCGCTCAACAACGTCGTACGTACCGCGGTCCAGGCGTTGGCCGCGGTCTTGGGTGGCACGAACTCGCTGCACACCAACGCGCTGGACGAGACCCTGGCCCTGCCGACCGAACAGTCGGCCGAGGTGGCACTGCGCACCCAACAGGTGATCATGGAGGAAACCGGCGTCGTTAACGTCGCAGACCCTTTGGGTGGCTCGTGGTTCGTGGAGGCCCTCACCGACCGGATCGAGGCCGACGCGGAAGCGATCTTCGACAAGATTCGGGCCATGGGGGAGCTGGGCCGTAAACCGGGTCCGGACGGCGAGGTGGCGCACCCGTTCGGTCCCATGACCTCGGGCATCCTGCGCGGCATCGAGGACGGTTGGTTCATGTCCGAGATTGCTGACGCGGCATTCACCTACCAGATCGCCCTGGAGAAGGGTGAGAAGAAGGTGGTCGGTGTCAACTGTCACACCGAGTCGGTCAGCAAAGAGCTGGAGATCCTGCGAGTCAGCCACGAGGTCGAGCTGGACCAGGTGAGCACACTAACCGCCCGCAGGGCCGCCCGTGACGAGGCCACCGTCGTTGCTGCGGTCCGCCACCTGATCGAGGTCGCCGCCACGTCGGAGAACATGGTCCCTGCCATGCTCGACGCTGTTCGGGCAGAGGCCACCCTGGGCGAGATCTGCAACGCCTTGCGCGACATCTGGGGCGTCTACCGCGAGCCAGCGCGCTTCTGAGCCGCGTGCCTGAAGCAGGTTTGGTGGGCGGTTATCCAGATCGTCGTTTTGTCCTGCGCCTTGCAGTTGTGTCATGGTGGATGGCAACGACTCGGGGGCGGGCGGGCCTTTTCGATGACCATCCATCAAGGTGAGGACAGACCGTGCCAGTATCAACACGACGTGCTCTTGGCGCTGTCGTGGCTGCGCTGGGCATCGTCTTTGTCGCTCTCGGAGCCTGGATGGTTGTCATCCTTGGCCCTTCAGGTGAGGCGCAGTTCAGTGCCACCTCGAAGGCTCTGGGCGCAGTTGTCATCCCGCCCGGGGTTCTCAACGCCGTGGATGTTCCGGTGCAGATCACGGCAACACGTCCAGATGGCGGGCCTGTAAGCATAGTGACGGCTCCGAGCAATGATGCTCGAGCGATCCTGGCCAACTCTGCGGTGACAACGGCCAGCGCCGTGCATTTTCCGGACGGGACGCTGGACCTTCACGCTTCAGGGGCAGGTGCACTGACGGACCTCAGCAGCTCTGATATCTGGCGGCTCGCAGCTAAGTCCCCTGGTTCGGCCCATCTGATGGTCGACCAGAGTAAGGCACCGGAGACGGCCGTGGTGACATCTGGTGATGCCACTGACTTGGGGGACGTCACGGTGACGCTGACCTGGGCCAATCGCGGTTGGTTCTTCGAGGCTTTGGCTGCGGCCACGATCGGGGCAGTCCTGGCCGTGTTCGCTGTGAACGATCTGTGGCAGGGCCGAGCTCTGGCAGTGCGCAGCGATGTCGGCGAGACTAAGACCTCGGAGGCCACGGTATGACCCCGCAGGACTTGATCAGCAAGGCCGCAGCGGCGCTGAGGCTGAGCCGTCAGGAACGCCAGGACCTGTTCACCAAGGCCGCCGAGGCGTTGAGGCTGACCCGCCAGGACCGGCAGGACTTGACCACCAAGGCCGCGGGCGTGTTGAGGCTTCGCCGTGAGGACCTCATCCGGATCGTCCATGTCCTGATTGTGGTCGTCGTTGGTGTCTGCGTCTTCGCAGTCATCGCCTCGGTGCCGGGATGGGGAGCCACCCATGCGTTGCTGGGCATCCACGAGGCGCCGAATGCGGGCACAACCTCGGCTCCGCTGACCGTTGACCAGGCCAAGAACATACTCAACAGAGACTTCGCCGCCTCCTACCTCGGGCAGACCACGAGCGGTTCAGCCTCAGAGGCAGCGCTGCGGACGGCGTACACGGATCAGGGGCTACGCGGGGCGGACGGGCGGGTCAAGCTGGCCAGCGTCCAGCCGGCGGCCTCGACATCGCCGCTTCTGGTGCCCCATCCCCAGCTCCTGGCCGTCTCACGTGGTTTCGGCTATCCACGGTTCATCGTCGCCCAGACTGTGACCACCGATGGCAGCCTGCCCATCCTGCACCTGCTGGTATCCCCGGACGTTGCAACCCCGTACCGAATCAACATGTCGGTCGAGATGGTGCCGCCTGCCACGGTCAAGCCTTTCGATGTGCTCCCAAGTGGTTCACCTCTGGTGACCAGCGGCACTGGGCTGGCGGTGGCTCCGGACACGCTGCTGAACCTCTACGCCGCCCAGATGGCTTTTCCAGCCAAGGCGGCAAGCAAGTCACCGTTCGTTGCCGACTCCTTCTCCGATCAGGTGCGGGCAGGGGCGGCCGCAGCCTCCAGCGCTGTTGCGTCTCAAGCCACCTTCACCCAGTCCCACACGGTCGCGCCCAACTCCGTCTATGCCGTACGACAGGCCGATGGCGACGCCCTGGTCTTCGGAGTCCTGGTACGCACGGACTCCTTCGCAGTGAAGTCGGACCAGAACGTTAGTACCGCTGCCAACAAGGCGTTCGTTCTGCTGACCGGCAAAAAGGTGATCACCAAGTCTGCCTCCATCACCACTCTCGAGTTCGTGATCTTCGCCGTTCCGCATTCCGGCGGGCAATCCACACTGGTTGCGGCTCGGGAGCAGGTAGTCGCAGGGTCGGGCTCCTGATCGGAGCCGGCGTCAGGGAGGATGTACCTATGACTTCGAATCCCATCAGCGCGGCTGCCCTTCGTGGCGCCGTGGACCTGTCAACGCTCAGCCAGCCGAAGACCCCCACCGGAGCGGGCGAAGGCAACGGGCTGGTGATCGAGGGCACCGATGCCGGTTTCCAGGCCATTGTCACCGGAACCCAGAGCGTTCCGGCAGTGGTGGTCTTGTGGTCGCAGCGACTGCCGGCCTCAGCGGACTTCGTCGAAGTGGTGGCCTCGGTGGCGGCATCCTTTGAAGGACGCTTCCAGCTCGTGTCGGTCGACGTCGACGCCAACCCCGGTCTGTTGCAGGCTTTCCAGGTTCAGTCCGTGCCTGTGACGCTGGGGCTGGTTGCTGGTCAACCAGTGCCGCTGTTTGCCGGTGCGCAGTCGGCCGAGCAGGTGCGCGTGTATGTCGAAGAGCTGCTCAAGCTCGCTGCTGAGCACGACGTGACTGGACGAGTTGCTGTGGCAGCCACAGATGAGCCCGAGGTCGAGCCTGAGCTGCCGCCGCTGCATCAAGAGGCATTCGACGCCATCGAGCGTGATGACCTTGACGCAGCCGTCGCCGCCTATACCCAGGCGTTGGCGCAGAACCCCGCTGACGACGAGGCGGCAGTCGGACTGGCCCAGGTCAAGCTCATGCAGCGCACCGCTGGTGTGGACGACAAGGCTGCGCGCGCAGCCGCAGCTGCGGCACCCACCGATATCGCCGCCCAGATGCTGGTGGCCGATCTGGACGTTCTTGGCGGCCACATCGAGGATGCCTTCACGCGTCTGATCGACCTTGTTCGCGTCAGTGGCGGGGATGAGCGCGACACAGTCCGTGAGCACCTGGTGGAGCTGTTCGCAGTCGTCGGCGCACACGACGAGCGGGTTCAGAAGGCTCGTCGATCGCTGATGAGTGCGTTGTTCTAGGAGTCCGGCCCACGGGCAGTGATCTTCATCTTGAGCCGGCAGCCTCACCCGAGGCTAGAGTCGGGCTATGGCGGAAACACCGAAGTCGACCCAGCCCACTGAGGCCGGGCAGCTGAGATTTGACTCCGTGGTCGATGAGCTCAAGAAGGAACTGGACATCGTCGGTGCATCTATGTTCGGCCTGCCGTTCGTCAAGCGTCGTGGTGGCAAGGCGTTCGCAGGTCTCTACGGTGACGACATGGTGTTCAAACTTGAGGGGGAAGCACACGAAGCTGCCTTGGCCTTGGACGGCGCACATATGTTCGAGCCGATAGCCGGGGCACCCATGAAGGCGTGGGTGCAGGTCCCTCCGACCCACGAGACCCAGTGGGCCGATCTCGCGCGCAAGGCAGAGGCCAGTCTGCACGCGTGAATCAGCCGGCCAGTGCGGCGGACACGACCTCTTTGGCCTCGGCCTGCACCTGAGCGAGATGCTCGGGTCCTTTGAACGACTCGGCGTAGATCTTGAAGACGTCCTCGGTGCCGGAGGGTCGCGCGGCAAACCACGAGCTCTGCGTCGTCACCTTGAGCCCGCCGATCTGGGCGCCGTTGCCAGGCGCTGTCGTCAGTCGCGCCGTGATCGGCTCTCCGGCAAGGGAGTCAGCGGTGACATCTGATGGAGACAGCGCACTCAGCTTGGCCTTCTGCTCCCGGGTCGCGGGGGCGTCCACGCGTGCGTAAGCCGGGTCTCCGTAACGAGCAGTCAGATCCGCGTAGTGCGCGCTGGGGGACTTGCCCGTGCTGGCCAGGATCTCCGATGCCAGGAGCGCGAGGATGATCCCGTCCTTGTCCGTGGTCCATACCGAGCCGTCAAAGCGCAGGAAGGAGGCTCCGGCGGACTCCTCACCACCAAAGGCGATGGAGCCATCCAACAGCCCCGGCACGAACCATTTGAAGCCCACCGGCACCTCGGTCAGCGTTCGCCCGAGTGCTGCGGCTACCCGGTCGATCATCGAAGAGGAGACCAGCGTCTTGCCGATCGCCGAGCCCTGCGGCCAACCAGGGCGACTCCCGCCATAGAGGTACTGGATTGCCACCGCCAGATAATGGTTCGGGTTCATCAGCCCGGCATCTGGGGTCACGATGCCGTGGCGATCGGAGTCCGCGTCGTTGCCGGTGGCGATGTCGTACTCGGACCTGCGTGAGATGAGGGAGGCCATTGCCGAGGGGGATGAGCAATCCATCCGGATCTTCCCGTCCCAATCCAGGGTCATGAACCGCCAGGTGGCATCCACCAGCGGGTTCACGACCGTGAGGTCCAGGCGGTGCCGGTCTGCGATCTCGGCCCAGTAGGCGACGCTGGCTCCGCCTAGGGGATCGGCGCCGATGCGGATGCCCGCCCCGCGGATGGCCGCAATGTCAACGACATGGGGCAGATCATCGACGTAGGTGCCGAGGAAGTCGTATGCCGTTGCGGCTGGCCGGGCGCGGGCGAACGGGATGCGTTGCACTCCCTGCAAACCGCAGCGCAGGTATGCGTTGGCGGCGCTGGCGATAGCGGTCGTAGCCTCCGAGTCGGCAGGTCCGCCATGGGGCGGGTTGTACTTGAACCCGCCGTCGCCGGGCGGGTTGTGCGAAGGGGTGACCACGATGCCGTCGGCCAACCCTGGACCGTCCAGCGCCTTGCCGCGGTTGGCACCCAGGATCGCATGGGAGACCGCTGGTGTGGGCGTGTAGCCGTCCCGGTCATCGACTAGGACTGTCACGTCGTTGGCCGCCAGCACCTCCAG
>PMJN01000171.1 GCA_003157445.1 Micrococcales bacterium | reverse complement strand
CTCGGCTTCGACCCAGTTAGTGAGCTGCTACCCGTGGCTCCGGCCCAGCACTATGCCAGCGGGGGGGTGCGCACCGACGTTGTGGGCCGGACCAGCCTGGCCGGGTTGTATGCCTGCGGAGAGGTCTCATGCACCGGAGTGCACGGTGCCAACCGGCTTGCCTCCAACTCCCTGCTCGAGGGTCTGGTCTTCGCGTATCGCATCGCCGACGACATCACCTCGCGCCTGTCCGCGGGTGATCTGATCTTGACCGACCCGTTCGTTCGCCAGGAAGACACCACGCTGGTCGCTCGTACGGAGCGCACTGCGATCCAGAGGGTGATGACTATTGGCGCCGGAGCCGTGCGCTGCGCCGACTCGTTGGCTCAGGCGGCCAAGAACCTCCAGTCCATCGCCGACTCGACGCCAGGATCGACGGCCGATCCTGACTCGTGGGAGACTTCGAACCTGCTGCACGTGGGACAGTTGCTGACCGCAGTCGCCGCGCTGCGCGAGGAGACCCGCGGTGGCCATGTTCGCTCTGACTTTACCGAGCGCGACGACGCCCACTGGCTTGGGCACACCTATGCCGTGCGCAAGGCCGACGGGGCGATCGCCACGTCATTCCATCCGGTCCCACCCCAGAGCGTGTCATGAACGCCTTTCCCGAGGCGCGCGCCCAGGTCGTTGTGGAGGGTGCCCTCGACGAAGACCTCGGTGGCTTCCCCGGTCTTGACGTCACCAGTTCAGCCACCATCCCCGCGACCCAGAGCAGCACGGCGCACGTGGTCGCCAGAGCTGACGGTGTCCTCGCCGGGACTCCGCTGATTTCGCTGGTCTTTCGCGCGGTGACTGAGCGCATCCGATCTAGAGAGGTGGACGTGCAGCTGTTCCGACAGGACGGCGAGGTGGTCCACAAGGGCGACGTCATCGCCATGCTGGCCGGGTCAACCCGGGCCATGCTCGTGGGGGAGCGCACGATGCTCAACCTGGTCAGTCGACTCTCAGGGGTCGCCACCCACACCAGGGCGTGGGCTGAAGTCCTCCAGGGCAGTGGCGCTATGGTTCTGGACACTCGCAAGACGACGCCAGGTCTGCGTGCACTCGAGAAATACGCCGTCCGTTGTGGTGGGGGCACCAACAAGCGTATGGGCCTGCACGATGTGGCCATGATCAAGGACAACCACAAGCTGGCGGCTGGTTCGCTCTCGGCTGCCTTCGAGGCCGTTCGTCTGGCCTCTCCGGCAGTGGACATACAGGTTGAGGTGACCACCACGGCTGAGGCCATCGAGGCCGTTGCCGTGGGTGCGCGGTTCCTGATGTGCGACAACATGTCCGTGGATCTGCTGCGGCAGACCGTCGAAGCCGTGCGTGGTACTGGCCAGAAGGTAGAGATCGAGGCCACCGGTGGGCTAACCCTGGATGTCGCGCGAGCATATGCCGACACCGGCGTCGACTTTCTCAGCGTTGGTGGACTGACCCATTCCTCACCGATCCTGGACCTCGCGCTGGATCTCGTGGACGACCGGACCTGAGCGGACGACCGGACATCGGTGATGTCGCATTCTCGCTAGTGGACAAAGCCGGCACGAGGCATGCTGATGGACATGTACAAGGACACTGAAGCCTGTCAGCGCGCAATAGAGTCCCGTGACGCGCGTTTCGACGGCTGGTTCTTCTGTGCGGTGGTGACCACCGGCATCTACTGTCGGCCGAGCTGTCCGGCTCGGCCGCAGCGCAAGAACGTGCGCTTCTACCCCAGCGCAGCGGCTGCCCAACAGGCGGGCTTCCGGGCTTGCAAGCGTTGCCGTCCTGACGCCAGCCCTGGATCACCACAGTGGAACGTGCGCTCGGACATGGTCGCTCGCGCAATGCGGTTGATCGCGGACGGCGTCGTTGATCGAGAGGGTGTGACCGGGCTTGCCAGCCGGCTTGGCTACAGCGTGCGCCAGATCCAGCGAGAGCTGAGCGCCGAGGTGGGCGCGGGTCCACTTGCTTTGGCAAGAGCTCAGAGGGCCCAGACCGCAAGGGTCCTGCTGGAAACCAGCACCCTGCCGATCAGTGAGGTCGCCTTCGCTGCGGGGTTTGCCAGCATTCGCACCTTCGGCGACACCGTTCGCCAGGTCTTTGCCCAGTCTCCAACCGAGCTGCGCGCCGTAGCATCGCGCCGCCGAGGTCAACAGGTCGCCAGGGGCGTGTCGCATCTGGCCTGCGCCAGCGCCGGCACGTTGTTGCTTCGACTTCCCTTTCGTAAGCCCTTCTGCCCGGACAACCTGTTTGGCCACCTGGCAGCGACAGCCGTTCCGGGAGTGGAGGAGTGGCGGGCCGGTGCTTATCGTCGGACGATCCGCCTGGCCCACGGTCATGCCGTCGTCGCGCTCAGGCCCACCCCGGAACATGTGGCTTGTCTGATCTCACTGACCGACCAGCGCGACCTCACCAGCGCCGTCAGTCGGTGCAGGTGGATGCTTGACCTTGATGCTGATCCTGAAGCGCTCGACGCCGTTCTATCCCAGGACCCAGCCATGGCAGAGCTCGTCGCTAGCAACCCGGGCCGGCGTGTCCCAAGGACAGTGGACCCAGCCGAGTTCGCCGTCAGGGCAGTTCTGGGTCAACAGGTGTCGACTGCGGCCGCCCGCACCCATGGGGCGCGACTGGTCAGCGCACACGGCAATCTGGTCGCTGATCCACATGGTGGCCTGACCCACCTCTTCCCCACCCCGGAAGTCCTGGCTGGAATGGACCCAGTGGATCTGGCCATGCCCCAGTCACGCAAGCGCACCCTGATGGCTCTGGTTGAGTCGCTGGCGACGGGAGCCCTGGACCTGAACCTCGGTGCCGACTGGCGAGAGGCGAGGGTAAGGCTGACCGCACTGCACGGCTTCGGACCTTGGACGGTCGAGAGCATCGCCATGCGATCCCTTGGCGATCCCGACGCGTTCATCGCCGGCGACCTGGGTATCAAGTTGGCCGCCCGCAGGCTCGGGATGCCGGACACGCCCAGGGCGCTGACCGATCACTCACACCTCTGGCGACCGTGGCGCTCATATGCCGTGCAGTATCTCTGGGCCACCGGAGAACACCCGATCAACCACATGCCTGATGAGGAGGCCGCTTGATGCGCAGCCGCATTGTGATCGCTAGTGTCGTGGGTCCGCTGACACTGGTCGCCGACGACGGCGCGATCGTGGGTCTGTACATGGATCTGCAGCGACACCGCCCTGATGACGACCAGCTGGGTGAACCGGAGCGCCATGGTCGCGCGGCTGAGCCGTTTAAGGCCGCCGCTGACCAACTCGACGCCTACTTCGCCGGTGCACTGACCCGCTTCACCCTGCCCCTTGCACCGCGTGGGTCGCCGTTTCAACAGCGGGTCTGGGCTGGCCTTCGCGACATTGCCTACGCCAAGACCGAGTCCTACGGCGAGCTGGCCAAACGGATCGGTTCGCCCGGTGCCGCTCGTGCGGTGGGCCTGGCGAACGGGAAGAACCCGATTGGCATTGTCATCCCGTGCCACCGGGTCGTCGGCTCGGATGGCAATCTCACCGGCTACGGCGGCGGGCTCGACCGCAAGAAGCAGCTGCTCGACCTCGAGCTGGCGGTCAGTGGCACTGCGCTCTTCTAACAGTCTGCTGGGTACCCTTGCCGAGTGAGTGATACAGCACCGACCGACCCAGCCGACATCGACATCCCTGAGCAGATGCGCGTCCGGCAGGACAAACGAACTCGCCTGCTGGATCAGGGCCGGGAGCCGTATCCGGTTGGCGTGCCTCG
>PMJN01000039.1:2321-6849 GCA_003157445.1 Micrococcales bacterium | reverse complement strand
CCGCAACGGTTGCCTCATCGAGGGCGCCACCGAGCGCGCACGGGGCGTAGACGTCCAACTCGGAGCGCACCAGCGCGAAGACATCCGATGCGACGTCGATCTCGCGGTGCTTCTCGCACAAGGCGTCGACGGCCGAGCTGTTGACGTCGGTGACCACCACCCGGGCACCGTTCTCCAGCAGGAGGCCGGCCAGCAGTCGGCCCACCTTGCCCACGCCCGCGATACCGATCGTCTTGCCGGCCAGGCTCGGAGTGCCCCAGACATGGGCTGCGCTTGCGCACATGCCCTGAAAGACGCCGAATGCCGTCAGTACCGAGGAGTCCCCGGCTCCGCCGCTGGCTTCACTGCGGCCGGTCGCAAAGCGGGTCTCCTTGGCAATGACGTCCATATCGGCGACATAGGTGCCCACGTCGCAGGCCGTGACGTATCGGCCACCCAGGCTCTCCACGAACCGGCCGAACGCGCGCAGCAGCGCTTCGCTCTTGTCCTGGGCGGGGTTGCCGATGATCACGGCTTTGCCGCCACCGTGGTCAAGGCCACATAGCGCGTTCTTGTAGGCCATGGCCCGCGAGAGGCGAAGCACATCCTGAAGGGCGGCCTGCTCGGTGGCGTAGGGGTAGAAGCGCGTTCCCCCCAGAGCTGGTCCTAGCGCCGTGGTGTAGATGCTGATGATCGCTCGCAGGCCGGTGGCCTTGTCGTGGCAGAAAACGACCTGCTCATGTTCCAGCACTGACAGGTGGGGGGCCGGTGGCGACGCCTGTGAGGGTGACGTCGAGCTGGCGGGCAATGACGTGGCCACTGTAGTGACTCCTTGTGTTCGAACCTGGCGAGCGAGGTTCTTGCGGACATTCAGCCTATGCCGGGCCAAGCCTGCGGTCGGTGGGCAGCCGCTGGCCCGCAGGACGAACCCGTGTGAACAGGAGTAACTAGTCATTTCGGACACCGGATATGGCTCTCGTGCGTCGTTTTGTTTCACGCACACATGCCCCAAAATGGACATATCAGAACCAGCAGTATCGGAGGACCCATGACCCATCACGTCGTTGAAGGCGATGCCCTGTTGACGCCGGCCGAGGTCGCAGCACTGTTCCGCGTTGACCCCAAGACCGTGACGCGTTGGGCCAGGGCTGGCAAGCTCACCTCGCTGCGCACCCTAGGTGGTCATCGCCGGTATCGCGAGTCCGAGGTTCGTGCGCTCTTGAGAGGAGACGGTATCGCTTCCTGAGGGAGGCAGCCCGCTGGCACGCCACGTCGTCGGGAGCTATCCGCCTCCTGAGTGACTTGCCGCTCACCGATCCATGCAGGCCACAGGCCTGTCCAAATGATTCGACTGAATGAGGGAACCCCCGAACAGGTGACACCATGGTCACCTGCACTCACGAGGGAGACCTGATCCATGATCGAGCATCCGGCTACTGGTGCTGGCAAGAAACGACTGAGCTCAAGAGATCTCGCATTGGTTGCGTCCTTCGCGGCTTTGATTGCCGTGTTGGGGCTGCCTGGGGGTATCCAGGTGTTTGGCAACGCGGTACCGGTCACGCTGCAGACGCTGGGCATCATGCTTGCGGGCTCGATCTTGGGCTGGAAGCGTGCATCGCTGTCCGTCCTGGTTCTGCTGGTGCTGGTCGCGGCGGGGCTTCCCTTGCTCTCTGGTGGGCGCGGCGGGCTTGCGGTGTTTGTCGGTCCTAGCGCCGGGTACCTGGTCGGTTGGGTCCTGGGGGCCGCGGTGATCGGGTGGCTGGTGCAGACACGTCTGCCGGCATACCCGATGTGGTGGGGCGCTCTGGCCAATGTGGCCGGTGGCATCGCAGCCGTCTACCTGGTGGGGATCCTCGTCCAGGCAGCGGTGACGGGCACGTCGGTGTTGGCCGCTGCCACGTTGTCGCTGGTCTTCCTTCCCGGTGATGCGCTCAAGGTGGTCATCGCCACAGCTGTGGCCTCGGCCGTCCATCGCGGCTATCCCGGGATCACTGAGCGCATCGGAACCCGCAAGAGCCAGTCGGCCGGAGAACGGGTCAGTACGCGGTGACCTGCCGGGTCGTCCAGGAAGGGGACCAGCAGCGGCTGTATGAGGCCGTGTGCCACGGCGTGCGAACCGGCAACGCTTTCGCGGTGCTTGATCCCACCTGGCCGCAGTCGTTCCTGGCTATGGCAGTCAGACAGGTCGAGGATGCCGCTTCGGGCGGAGAGGTCGGCCGCGGCGACATGGTCGTGTTCAGCTCGGGGTCGACCGGTCGACCCCAAGGGATTGTGCGCACGGTCGAGTCTTGGCAGGCGAGCATCGCCGCGTTCAGCGACATCAGCGGGATCACAGCCGCGGACACGGTGTGGCTGCCCGGGCCGCTGTGCTCTTCGTTGTTCTTGTACGGCGCCTTCCATGCTGGCGCGGTGGGCGCCCTGCTGGCCCTTCGCGACGATGACCCGGCCAGGGCGACTGCACTGCACTGCGTTCCCTCTCAGCTTCCAGGCCTGTTACATCGTGCCAAGGCCGGCGGGCTGCCCCTGGTGCGACGCGTGGTCGTGGCTGGTGATCACTGTGCAGCCACCCTGAGGGAGCAGTGCCAGCAGAACGGTTGGCAGGTGGTGGAGTACTACGGAGCGGCCGAGCTGTCATTTGTGGCCTGGCGTGACGCCAGTGGGCCGATGCGCGCTTTTGGCGGCGTCGAGATCCAACTGCGTGAGGAAGTGCTATGGGCGCGCTCACCGTACCTGGCCCGGGGCTACCTGAGCGCCGATGCGGTCGGTCCCCTGCTCCGTGACCCGCAAGGTTGGGCCACAGTCCAGGATCTTGCCTGTGCAGCACCTGATGGGCTTGAAGTCTTGGGACGAGGCAACAGCGCGGTCAACTGTGGGGGGCACACGGTGGTTGTTGAGGAAGTCGAACGGCTGTTGCGGACTTTGCCAGGCGTGGACGAGGTCGCGGTGCTCGGGGTGCCTCACCCGCGGCTGGGACAGGTGCTGACAGCCGTGGTGGTTGGACGAGCAGTTGACGCCACCTTGCGTGAGGCGGTGGCCGCGATGCCGGCGCCGGCCCGTCCGCGGCGCTGGCTGCACGCGGACGCTCTGCCGCGAACCTCCGGAGGCAAGCTTCGTCGCGACGCGCTGAGCGACCTCGTTGTAAGCCTGAGCAAGCCATGAACGACCTTGCCGACCGCACGCCGGTCGTGATCGCGGCGCGGCGCACCGCGATTGGCACGGCTGGGCACGCTTTTGCCGGAGTCGATCTTGTGGGTCTGCTGGCGCCGGTGCTGCGGGCCCTGGTGGATGACCTGGGTCCTGCTGCCCCGGGCGTGGACGACGTGGTGATCGGCAACTGCATGGGACCTGGTGGCAACCCCGCTCGGGTGGCCGCGCTGGCCGCCGGCCTGGGGCTGGCAGTGCCGGGGGTGACCGTGGACCGTCAGTGCGGCAGTGGACAGGAGGCGGTGCATCAGGCCGCCACCGCCATACTCGCCGGGGCCGCTGAGGTGGTGCTGGCAGGGGGAGCCGAGAGCGCGAGCACCGCGCCCTGGCGCATGGCACGCCCGAAGACATCAACCTCTCTGGCGATCCCATACGAACGCGCGCCGTTCGCGCCGTGTCAGATCGGTGACCCCGACATGGGCCCGGCTGCTGAGACCGTCGCCGCCCTGGGTGCGGTGAGCCGGCAGCGTCAGGATGCTTACGCCGCCAGATCGCACACGCTGACCCTGGCCGCCGCCCGGGCGGGAGCCTTCGATGCAGAGCTTGTGCCGGTCGCCGGGAAGATCCGTGATGAGCGCCCGCGCGCGTTGAGTGAGGCCGTGCTGGCACGTCTGCGCCCTGCGTTTGTTCCCGAGGGCACGGTGACGGCCGGCAACTGTTGTGGGGTCGGTGACGGCGCCGCAGCAGTTGCGGTGGTGCCCGAGCACCTCCGGGCGGCCCTGGACGTTCCTGGCCTTGCCCTGCGAGGGTGGGTCTGCGTGGGGCTGGACCCCAACACTCCGGGCTTGGGGCCGGTTCCTGCGGTGGCCAAGCTGTTGAAGGGCTGTGGGGTCGAGCTGGCCGAGGTGGGCGTGGTGGAGATGACCGAAGCCTTTGCCGCCCAGGTTCTGGCCTGCACTGATGCCCTCGGCCTGGATCCCCTGGGCCCGGATGCCGGGCGAGTTTGTCCTCAGGGCGGCGCGATCGCGATGGGTCATCCGTGGGGCGCGTCAGGGGCAATGTTGCTGGTTCGGTTGTTCGCCCAGATGGTCCGGGCCGACGGTCCCGCTCTGGGGATTGCGACTTGCGCCATCGGCGGCGGCCAGGGACTTGCGCTGCTCGTCGAGCGGGTGGGCTAGGTGATCCAGCTCGAGGGCGTGAGCCACCGTTACGGCGACCGCGAGGTGCTCTCAGGGATCAACCTGTGCCTGGTCGAGGACCGGATCGGGGTCATCGGGGCCAACGGGTCCGGGAAGTCGACTCTGGCCAGGCTCCTGAACGGTCTGGTGGTTCCTTCGGCCGGCAGGGTGCTGGTTGACGGGATGGACACGGCCCGCGAGGGGGCGGGCGTTCGTCGCAAGGTCGC
>PMJN01000039.1:0-2207 GCA_003157445.1 Micrococcales bacterium | reverse complement strand
GTCCTGGTCACCCACGACCTCGACCTGCTTCGCGGTTGGCAACGCGTTCTGGTCATCGACCAGGGCCGGGTGGTCGCGGACGGAGATGCCGAGCGCTCCATCGGGCAGTACGAGGCGCTGATGGCAGTGGGGCGCCCATGCTGACCGGCACCTACCAACCGGGCACGTCCCCGCTGCACCGATCAGGAGCCGGGGTCAAGCTGCTCGGGCTGCTCGTCTTCTCGACGGTGCTGGTGGCTTGTAAGTCGCCCGTCACTGTCCTGGCCGGTCTCATCCTGGTGGCCGGGATGTATGGCATTGGTGGGTTCGGTGTCCGGACCCTGGGGGCGCAGGTGTGGCCGCTGCGCTGGTTTGTGCTGTTCTTGTTGCCGTTCCAGTGGTGGACGGCAGGCTGGCGGGCGGCCTTCGTTGTGGTGGGCACCATCGTGGTGGCCGTCGGGGGGGCCAGCCTGGTCAGCCTGACAACGCGCGTCACTGATCTGCTTGACGTGATCACCCGACTCCTGCAACCAGCCCGGGCCATTGGGGTCGACCCGGATCGGGTCGCCCTCCTGCTGGCCTTGACCATTCGCGCCGTTCCGGTCATCGCTGCGACACTTCACGAGTCGCGCGACGCGCGACGAGCCCGGGGGCTCGAACACAGTACCCGGGCTTTGGTCACCCCAGTAGTGGTGCGCACCATCCGGCACGCCGATCGGGTCGGTGAGGCATTGGCGGCCCGTGGCATCGACGACTGAACTGGTGGGCAAAGCCCACGGGTCTTCGACTCACTCGCCGCGGGTGATGCGGCTGAGGGCACCTTGGGTGAGGCTGGCTGCATGACGACGGCGGTCGCGATCGCAGTTGTCATGCTGGTGCTGGTTGCGACAAACGTGTGGGTCCACGTCGGTCCGACCCGAGCCCACCTCTTGACCGGCCCGTTGGCGGCTGTGTTGTTGCTCCTGGTGGGGAGAATGGCCGGACTGAGCTGGCAGGAACTTGGGCTCGGGCGGCAGACCTGGTGGGCAGGTGTGAACGTCGCTCTGGGCGTTGTCGTTGCCGTCGCCGTCGCCTACTGCGTGGCCGTCACGATCCCCTTCACCCGCGCCGCGTTCCGAGACACGCGATACCGCCTTGGGTTCAGGCAGGCCTTGTTCACAGCCCTGGTGGTCATTCCCTTGGGCACAGTTCTGTTCGAAGAAGTTGCGTTCCGCAGTGTGCTGTGGGGGCTGTTGGCTCGCGGCTTGGGGGTTCTGGGCGCAACAACGATGTCAGCCGTCCTTTTTGGGGTGTGGCACGTGCTGCCCGCCATGGACCTCTTGCGGACCCACCCATCGGTGCGAGGGGACAAGGCGGCCACGCGCGCCCGCGTCGCCGTCAGCGTCCTGGCGACCATCGCGTTTACGACCATCGCTGGCATCGTCTTCGCTGAGCTCCGGTGGCGCAGCGGCAGTCTTGTGGCACCGATAGGTCTGCACTGGGCCACTAACGGTCTCGGCGTCCTGGCAGCTGCGCGCGTCTGGGCGATCAGCCCCGATCACGTCGCCAGCGAGACATAGAGACGTAGGCTCGCTCAGGTCAGGAGTTCAGGATCTTGGCCTTCTGGGCCTCGAACTCGGCTTCGGTGAGCACTCCCTGGTCCTTCAGTGCACCGAGGTCCTTGAGCTGGGCGAGCTTGCTGTCCATGTCACTGCCCTGCGCGGGCGGAGCTTGCGCTGGCGCTGCTTCGGGCGGCGGGACCTCGGCCTCTTGCTGGGCTTGCGCCTGCTGCTGCTGGGCCCATCGGCCTTGCTGGCGGCGGGAAACCCTGCCGGATACCACCGTTGCCGTTCCCGCAACGACGGCGGTTCGTGCGACACCACGCATCAGACCTGGCATGACTGTTCCTCTTCTCTGTTCGTGATTCTGCTGTGGTGGGTTGGCTTCAGCTGTCGGCCTCGACGGCGTCCAGCGCGGCGAGCACTGCCTGGACGGGAAGCCGACCGCTGGCGACGAGTTGGCCGCCCGAGCGACGGACCGCCGCCGCAAACGGAGCCGCCCAGAGGTTCTCGTACACCAGGATCCCGGCCGAGGTGCCGGGCGCGAGCACGTTGCCGGCCTCGTGGATATCCTCATCGCCGAGCAACCCGGACGATGCTCCCTCAAAGACGGACATGTCCAGTTCGCCGTCACCATCGAGGTCCTTTAGCTCAAGCCCGGCCACTGACCCGTCGGTGTCCTTTCGGACA
>PMJN01000368.1 GCA_003157445.1 Micrococcales bacterium | reverse complement strand
CGTGGCCCGCTGCTCCTGGTCGCGTTGCAGATCGGCGTAGAACCCGTCCGTGAGCAGATCGTCCATCAGGGCCCGCAGGTCCTTGATGTTCTTGACGCAGTGGGCCCGCTGCCACTGGACACTGGCCCATTGCGTCTCAGTGACGTGGCGCCAACCCGGCAGGCGGGTCCAGTCTGGCTCTACGAGCTTGTGGCGCAGGTAGGCGTAGGGCTGTTCGATCTTTGGATCCATGGATGGCATGATACGGGAGAACTTACGTAATTTGCACGCTGCAACCGCAAGATCTGTTCATGTGTGGCTAGAAACAGGAGGAATCAGTTACCGTGCCAAGCGAACGTACCGAGAGCTCGCCCGTTGGTCTGCACCGGGTGCTGGAACCTTCTGGTGCCCAGATCACGTTGCCCCAGGCCGCCCAACGCCTGGACGCCTCGCCGCAGATCTGGGCCGATGAGGTGCGCATTGACATCGAGACGCTGAACCTGGACGCAGCCTCGTATCGTCAGCTTGTCGGGACTCATCGCACCCCCGACGACCAGATCGACGGGCCGGCGATTCGGGCGTCGGTCCTGGACATCGTTGCCACCCGCGGCAAGATGCAGAACCCGGTTACCGGCTCTGGCGGCATGCTGATCGGAACGGTCGCCGAGGTGGGGGAGTCGAGCCCCCTCGGCCTTCACGTGGGTGAGCATGTGGCGACATTGGTGTCCCTGTCTTTGACGCCGCTGCAGATCAGCGACGGGTTGGCCAGATGGGATGGACTGGGGGAGCGGGTGCCGGCTGCGGGCCACGCGATCCTGTTCGGCAGGTCCATTGCGGCCGTGTTGCCCACAGACCTCGACCCAGAGCTTGCACTGATGGTGATGGATGTCTGCGGGGCGCCCGCGCTGGTGGCCCGGCTGGTGGGCGAATACGCAGCCAAGGGCGGCGGCGGGCCATCGGTACTGGTCCTTGGCGGAGCAGGCAAGTCGGGTTCGATGTCCCTGGCGGCGGCGGCCGATGCCGGAGCCGGGCGCCTGGTCGCGGTCGTGCCCAACGCCACCGAGGCGCGCATGCTGGAGGGCATCGCTCTGGCCGACCACGTGGTCATCGCCGACGCGCGCTCGCCACTGGGACTGTCCGGTGCCGTGCAAGGGGCCGGGGGCCCGGCAGATATCACGGTCGTCTGTGTCGACGTCCCCGGCTGTGAGCAGCCGGCGATCCTTTCGACGGCACAGGGAGGCACAGTTGTCTTCTTCTCGATGGCGACGAACTTCGCAGCTGCCGCGTTGGGGGCCGAGGGCCTGGCTGCCGATGTGCGGATGCTGGTCGGCAACGGGTACGTCCCCGGTCACGCAGACTATGCAGTGAAGCTGTTGCGCGCTAACTCGGGCGTCCGGGGGCTGTTCGAGGCCCGGCTGCAGACCAAGCAGGCTGGACCCTCGTGAGCACCGAATCCGCACAGAACCCAGCACCACTGATCGAGTCTGCACGTTCAGGGACCACGACGCTGTATCGGCGCGGCCACGTCTACGGCGCGGCTGACCCCGAGGCGACGGCGTTGGTTGTTGCCGGCAACCAGATCGCCTGGATCGGCTCCGAGCAGTCGGCAGCCGGACACGCTGACGGTGTTGATGCGGTGGTTGAGCTCGACGCAGCGCTGGTCACCCCCACCTTTGTCGATGCCCACGTTCATACGTCGGCGACCGGTCTGGGACTACGCAGTGTTGAGCTCACCGGCGCTGTGTCTCTGCGCCAGGTGCTGGACCGAATCCAGGAGGCTGCCCGCAAGCGGGCCGGCCGTCCGGTCTACGCCCCGAACTGGGATGAGCAGCACTGGCCCGAGCACCGCCCGCCGACCAGCAAGGAACTCGACCGCGCGACCTACGGCGGGGTGGTCTACTCACCAAGGGTCGATGGTCACTCGGCGGTGATCTCCTCGGCCCTGGCGGCCGCATCCGGTGCCCGCAACCAGCCGGGCTGGGATGACAGCGGCCTGGTGAGCGGGCAGGCTCACCACGCGGCCCGTGACGTGTTCTACGGCGGCATCAGCGCGCCCGAGCGGCGCGCCGACATCGACGCCGCCCTTGCCGCTGCCGCCGCGGCTGGCATAGGCCTGGTCCACGAGAACGGCGGGCCCACGCTCAGCTCGCAGGCCGATTTCGCGGATGTGCTTGCGGCCGGGCATCGCGGCGACGGACCCCAGGTCATCGGTTACTGGGCGCAGCTTGTCGGGGACCAGGAGTCGGCCAAGGCTCTGGGCGCCCGGATGGGCGCACGAGGCCTCGCCGGCGACCTCAACGTCGATGGCTCGATCGGCTCGCGAACCGCATTCATCCGAGAGCCTTATCTTGACAGTGTCGCAGACGGGGACGGTCGCTCCCAGGAGGAGTCAGGACATCCATACCTGTCTGTCGAGCAGATCCGTGACCACGTCGTTGCCTGCTCGCTGGCCGGCCTCCAGGGCGGGTTTCACGTCATCGGAGATGCCGGCGCCGACACCGTGATCGCCGGCCTGAGGGCGGCGGTAGGGGTGGTCGGCCTGGCCAAGGTCGTTGCGGCACGCCACCGCCTGGAACACCTGGAGATGGTGGACCTGCCCGGCATCAAAGCTCTGGTCGACCTCGGCGTCACGGCCTCGGTCCAGCCGGCGTTCCACGCACTTTGGGCGGGGCCGGACGGCATGTATGCGGCCCGGCTGGGCGATAGACGCGCCGCCGGGATGAATCCCTTTGCCACGATGCACGCCGCGGGGATGGCTCTGGCGCTGGGCTCAGACACCCCTGTGACGCCATTCGCGCCCTGGGGTGCGATCCGGGACTGCGTCAACCACCACAACCCGGCCCAGCGGCTCTCGGCCGAATCTGCGTTCCAGGCGCACACCGCTGGCGGTTGGCGTGCCGCCGGTATCGACGATCGGGGCTACCTTGACGTCGGTCAACCGGCGAGCTTTGCCATCTGGTCCCTTGGCGTCGACCAACTGGCCGGTGGACGTGGGCGGGCAGGCCTGCCGGACCTGTCGCCGGGGGCCACGCTGCCGACCAACCTGCGCACCGTCATAGACGGTCGCACCGTCTTCGACCGTCTAGGAGGACTGTCTTGACATCCTGGCGGCCACCAATGACCAGGATTCCAACCGCTCGCCCGGAGGCAACGTGTGCAGGTTCGCGCTTCACAGACAGGGCCAAGACTCCCAAGTCGCCGCGCGCGGCCGCGCCATGGGCTGGCGCGGTTCACTGCTGGTACTTCCAAACAGCGCCGGACTTGGTTATCACCCAACAGGATTGAACCCGCAGCCTTCCACCGACAGGCGGAAGGGTTTCCTTGCGGTCCGCAACGACCGCGTTTGCACCCTAGGAGTCCGATGAGCACCGTGAGACCCCCCAGCCCTGCCAAACCCAAGCTGGAGCTCGACCCTGCCGTCATCGGCAAGGCACGTGCCCTGGCCCGCAAGGCGGGAGCCCCGGTGGTCAAGCTGGCACGGACCCACACCACCGTGTCGGTCGAGCGCGCTGTGCTGCGGCTGGCTGGCTTGACCGGCGCCGACCACGAGGGTGTGCCGTGG
>PMJN01000310.1:2382-3539 GCA_003157445.1 Micrococcales bacterium | reverse complement strand
GGCCGGCAACGAGCAAAGCCCTTCCCTCCCACAAGGCCGTGAACCGAGCGACGACGACCCGGCAGCCCGTAGCTGATCCGGTTGTCGTCGACTCGCCCGCCGGCCAACGCGGCCTCGGACGCGCGATCGCCGCGACGGCAGCCCAGTACCTGCCGTGACTAGCCTCGCGCTTCCGCGGCGCGGCGGCGCCAGACCCCAACCGCGCGGACCCGGACATGTCGGAGTCACACTGTCGCGCGCGCAGCGGCCTCAGGGAACAGGTGCTCGAACGTGCTGTCAAGCTGCTTCATGGAACGCTCATCGAGCGCGTCGCAGAGATCGGCGATGGTGGCATCGATAACGTCGATGTCTGCGGGCGGGTAGTCGGTGCCGAAGACGAGGTGCGACAGGCCGGCCGTCGCGCCCACGGCGTCGAGCGATGCGGGAGTGCCCGCGATCGCCGTGTCGAAGTACAGCGCGGACAACTGCGTCCTGAGATTCTCGCGCGTCAGCCCCATCGGGTTGGCGACCCAGGACCTGGTCCCGAGTGAGAGTATGCGAGCCGCCAGCGCGGGCAGCACTCCACCCGCGTGCGCCAGCACGAGGCGCATGTCCGAGTGGCGCAGGAACACGCCGGCGTAGATCGCGTCGATGATCGTGCGGGCGGTCTCCATGGGGAACTCGATGAGCGGCGCGGGGCGTCCCAGGCCTAATTCGTCGAACGACGGCGGGCGGACCGGGTGCACGAACACGGTCGCGGAAAGCCTGTCTAACTCCGCCCAGACGGGCTCGAGGCGCTCGTCGCCGAAGTACGTCCCGGAGTAGTTGGTGGCAATGATGAACCCGTCTGCGTGCAGCGTCCCGGTGGCATGGTGGATCTCGTCGATCGCGGCCTGCGCGTCGAACATCGGCAATGAGGCGAGCAGACCGAACCGGTCCGGGTGCTCGGCCACGATGCGCGCACCGCTCTCGTTGAGAGCACGGGCATGCTCTACTCCCACCGCCATCGGCATCGAGAGCAATTGCAGAGCGATGCCGCGCTCATCCATGAACGCGATCGCCTGCTCGGGCGACCACCGGGTGGTCGGCCCGGTCCCGGCGAAGCCGTCGCCCTTCATCTCCGCCATCATTGAGCGCACGAGCGCGGGGCTCAGGCCTGCGGGAGCGAAGTGGGCGTG
>PMJN01000310.1:0-2372 GCA_003157445.1 Micrococcales bacterium | reverse complement strand
TCCAGCTCGCCGGGCGTGCTCGCGCGCGAGTTCCGCACACACCCCGCTGGTGTCAGCCGCACTCTGACGCGTCTCGTCGGGGCAGGGCTCATTGAGAGGCGCGTCGCGGCCGACGACTCGCGTCGCGTCCAACTCGTCCTGACGTCGCTTGGGCAGTCGACCGTCGAGCACATCGCGGACCGCATCAACCCCGGTATGCAGCAACGCCTCAACCGGCTGGGGGCCGGCGACGCTGCGCAGCTGCGCGACACGCTGCGCCAACTGGTCGACGACGCCGACGGCCTAACGGCAGGGGCTGCGCAGTCCGACCCGGCGGTGATGCCGCTCACAGAAATTCCTGCGGGCTGCTCGTCGAAACTCCCCACTCGCTAGCTCCGAGAGAGGAAACAACTCGGCGCGCACCAACAACGGCAGCATGCACCCCCCTCGGTCTTGGGCATGCTTACCGCGTTCGGTGCGCACAGCGGCCGTGATGCCGTCGTGGTAGTGGTGACGGCCGCCGCAGGTGGCGGTCTGGCGACCTAGGCGCTGTTCATCGGTGCGCTGAGGTTCCGGACCGCGACCCCGGGTCAGGCCACGAACTGGATGTCGGCCGGCGCGGGGCTCGTGGGGGGTCCGCCTCGCCAGCGCGGCCCTGCCAGGCCGGTCGTACTCCGGGTGGCCGGATCTCCTCGTGTACACCTCGCAGGTCTTCAACGGCCTCATGGGTGGCTACGCGGCGTACGCGCTCGGTCGTCACGTCCGCCGGCGTCGCTCGGCTCCTCCATCCCTGAACACTGTCGAGGGCAACCTCAACCGTTAACGCGCGACGAGATCACGAAACGTAGACCCGATTATTCGGGCGTTCGGCCCGGATGGCGCCCGCGTCGAGGAGACTCCACCCCGGAGCCAGGCTCCGGCGCCTTGAACCGGATGAAGGAGCAGAGACATGGCTGCCGCCAAGCGCTGGGTCGTCGGTGACGTTGGCGTGCGAGCTGCTCTTGCCGTCAACGCCACCTCGTTCTTGATCAGTGCGGCACTCATCTGGGGGATGAAGCTGCCCGCCCGTTCCCGGGCTCAGCCGGGGGTCGCGCGGTGGTTGTCGGGACGGGCCGGGTGAGCATCAACCAGGGACGGCCAGGGCGTGTAGCCGCAGGACGCCCTCGTTGACAAGGTCGGCCCAGGGGGCTTTGGTCGCGAGGTGGATGGGGATCGCTCCATCAACCTGTCTTGGGAGGGTCCGTGCCCTTCACGAAAGTGGCGTCATTCACGGGTATCACGCCGACATCGACCTGACCGCGGTCGGTCTGCCGATACAAGCCATCATTGCCGTCCGCATGCAGGCACATCACCGCGACCAGATCCAGGCCTTCGTCACCCTGGCCCCTCACCTGCCGGGCGTGATCGAGGTGTTCCACGTCGCCGGAGGAACGGATTACTTGCTGCACGTCGCCGCCGCGCTGCACGACGTCATCCTCGAGTACTTTGCCGCGAGCCCTGCCATCCAGCACGCGGAGACCAGCCTCGTCTTCCGGCATCTGCGGGGCACCAACGTGCTACCCACAGACTGAGTCACTGAGTCACTGGACATAGCGGTCAGATCCGCATTCAGATCCGAGAGGTCAGCAGCAGCGGGACTGCGGGTTGTTCTCCTTGTGCTCGGCCCGGTGCCATTCGAAATCCCGACGCGAAACCGGGTCGACGCCATCGCTGCGGCAGCGCTCAAGGTACTCGTCCCACTTGGCCTCGCCGGTCGCCTGCTTGAGATACCAGCCGATCCCGCGCCCCACCTTGAGCGCGGCGGTCCTCACCGCGGTCTACCGGAACCGGCCAGCTCGCGCTGGTCGGCTTCGTACTCACGCACGGCTTGCTTCTCCTGCGCGGTGGCGAACAACTCCGCAGGCGCGACGAGGTGCGAGGGCTGGGGCGGGACCTCGGCAGTCGGAAGCCCACCACTCTTTGCTGCCTTGATCCAGACGGGGATCGCGCTGGCGATCACGGTGAGGGTGAGCAACGCGAAGAGGGCCGTGAGGACACCGTCAACCGTCACGTTCGTGATGACCTGCTGCATCTGGTCCAGGGTCTTCGCGGGCTTGATCAGGGCACCCTTGTCAAGTGCCGTCTGGAAGACCGACCGTTGCTGGAAGAAGCCGATCTTCACGTCGCCGGAGAACACCTTCTGCCAGCTCGCGGTCATCGTGATGATCAGGTCCCAGGCCAGGGCGATGCCGGGAACCCAGACATATCTGGCCTTGCCGTGTTTGAACAGCAGGGTCACGCACAAGGTAAGCGCGATTGCCGCGAGAAGCTGGTTGGAGATGCCAAACAGCGGGAACAGCTGGTAGATGCCGCCGATCGGGTCGTTCACCCCGACGTACAACATGTACCCCCAC
>PMJN01000132.1:1837-6701 GCA_003157445.1 Micrococcales bacterium | reverse complement strand
GAGAAGCACGACTCGAGGCTGGCCCGCGACAGGGTGCAGCTTCATCGGGTCGGGTGCGGCGCCTGCTTCCATGGGACTTCTCCTCGCTTCGAATTCTCCACCAGAGCATGCCATCTCCCCGGGAAACCCCGTGCCGTTTGCCGATCGGCATGCGGTGTGTACCCGCTGCTGCGTCCCAAGGCTTGTCGGGTGAGCCCAAACTCAGTCTTAAGTTATTTGATATATATAGTAAATGGTAAATCTGACTGGTGGGCTTGACCGAGCGGGATGCGTGCTCCGATACGCGGACAGTGAAGGGTCTGGGGACGCGATCGTGCTGACCCACGGTGCCGGCGCTGATCACCACATGTTCGACGCACAGTTCGAGTCCTTGGCCGCCTCTGGCCAGCGCGCGGTTGTGTGGGACATGCGCGCCCACGGCGAATCGACTCCGAACAATGTCCCCTTCACCGCCGAACTCGCCCTGCAGGACCTCTTCGCGCTCGTCGAGCACCTGGATCTGACTCATCCGGTACTCGCCGGACATTCCCTCGGCGGCAACCTGTCTCAGGCGCTCGTTCGAAGCCAGCCCCAGCGATTCGGCGCACTCGTGGTCATGGATTCCACCTGGAACACCGGTCCGCTCACCAAGACCGAACGGTTTCTGTTGAAGCTTGCGGCGCCAGCGCTGAGCATCATTCCCGCCAGGTCCCTGCCAGCCCTGATGGCGCGCGCCTCGGCCGTGACACCAGAAGCTCGCTCGGACGCAACGCGCGCGCTCTCTCAAATGACCAAGAAGCAGTTCATCGAAGTATGGAAAGCCACCGTGTTGTTCGTTGATCCCGACCCGATCTACCGCACTCCGATCCCGTTGTGCCTGATCCGGGGTTCCCACGACAAGACGGGGAACATCGCCACAGCGATGCCCCGATGGGCTGACACGGAGGCAGTCACCGAACACGTGGTGCCCGGAGCCGGTCACCTCGTCACCCAGGACGCACCGGACGCGGTGACGGCGATCCTGCAATCGTTCCTTGCCACCATCGCCAACGCAGCGTCATGACGGTGCCCGGGGCCGATCGGCAGCGCTTCATCTACGCAATAGGCGACCTTCTCGCGTCCTGGAACCTCTCACGAGCCACCGGCCGAACCTATGGACAGCTGCTCCTGGAAGCAGAACCTGTATCTCTCGACGCCCTCGCCGAAGCACTTGAGCTCAGCAAAGGCGCAGTCAGCACGTCGGTGCGCGAACTCGTGTCATGGGGGCTGGCCCGCACCATTTCGCAGCCGGGAAGTCGCCGGCTCCTAGTCGAGGCGACCGGCGGCCTGGAATCCCTGCTATCGGCCAGCCACGACCGCGCCCGATCCTTCATCCACGTTCTCCGTGAGGGAGAACACCTCACCCAAGAACCTCACGCACAACAGCGCCTCCACGACGTCACCGACCTCTTCGAGGGCTACATCGACGCTGGCGAACACATGCTGACTCAACACCGTTCCAGCCGACGCTCCCGATAGGCAAACGGGCACCGGTCACCGATCCTGTCGTGGACTGTGAGAGGCACCTGCTCGCAGGGGTTCACGGGGCGAGGCAGGAAGGTTCCTTAAGCCCGCGGTCACGGGTGCGTGCTAGCTCTGCGGATGAGCGACCACGACGCGACGCGAGAGTGCGGTTCCTGACCGAGCGCGGCCTGCGCGCACGCGGCTCCCTGCTCACGCATCGACTGAGCGACCGTGGTGAGTCCCAGCTGCGAAGCCACGGCCGAGTCGTCCCAGCCGGTTAGTGCTAGGTCATCGGGGATGACGAGGCCGGCGGCGCGGGCTGCCCTGGCGATGCCGGCGGCTTGTTCGTCGCTCATCGCGGCGATGGCGTCGGGCCGCTCGCGAGAAGACAGCAACGTTGCCGCGAGGCGTTGGGCCTCGTCTGCATCGTTGCGTGCGCAGACCGCAACGAGGACGTCCTTCCAGGGGATGCCGACATCCTCGGCTGCTTGCCGATATCCCTTGAGGCGTTCCCGCGTGACCGGGAACAGAATGTCTTTAGTCTCGGGGCCATACGTGATTGTGCTGATCCGGTCTCGGGACAGCGGAAAGCTGATCACTGCCGGCCGGGCGGCGCCAGCAAACGCCACTACGCCCACGGCGCGTGCCGCTGCTTGGTTGTCGATGCTGACCAGTCCCAGCCCGTGCACTGCCGGTCCGCCGTGCACCACTGCGGGACGCCTCGTTGTCTGCACCGCTTTCAAGATCGGGTCATCATCAGAGGTGGTCCAGATGACGAATCCGTCGACGGCCGAGGCCTGGATCCGGGCTGCGTCATCGGTGGCACCGGTGATCGGCAGGATCGTCATCCCGAACCCGTGATCGACGCAGACGTCGGCGATTCCCGCCAAGAAGGACGCTGCCTGGGGATCTTGGAACGCGTAGCTGAGGTGTTCACCCAGCACGACACCCAGCGTGCTCGTGCTGCCCCGGCGCAGGGACCGGGCGCTCGGGTCGGGTCCGGCATAACCGAGCTGGCCGGCAGCCACGAGCACCTTCGAGCGGGCATCGTCGGAGACGCGGCTCGGCTGGTTGTAGGTGTAGGACGCGGTCATCACCGACACCCCTGCCGCTTGCGCCACCTGCGCGAGAGTTACGCGTTTGGCGCTGGCGGGTTTCATGCCACAAGCCTATCTGTGTATCGTTACACAGATGGCACCTTCAACTGTTAGCTCATCGCGCAACCTGATCGCCTCGGCATTCGTGGCCTTCGCCGCCTTTGGCGCATTCTGGGGAGTCTGGGGCGCCTCGGTACCCAGGGTTCAGGACCGTACCGCCGTCACCGACGGCCAGCTTGGGCTCGCGCTGCTGTTCGTGGGCGCCGGCGCGCTGCCCGCGATGCTGCTCGTCGGCCGGGCGCTGGATCGGTGGGGACTCAAGGTCGCGGCCCTGCTCCTGGGCGCTCTGGGTGTCATCGGAGCCACCCTGGCGCTTACTGCGGTCAACCTGCTCAGCCTATGCATCGGGCTCACCCTGGTCGGAGCCTCCAGCGGCGCCGCCGACGTGGCCATGAACTCGGTCGCCGGCCGGGCGGAAGCGATCACCGGTCGGCCGGTCATCACCCGCGCCCACGGAGTCTTCTCCAGCTTCGTCGTACTGGCCACCCTCGGCACCGGCCTGGCCTCTGCCGCCTCACTGCCGCTCGCCGTTCCGTTCATCGCCGTAGCCGTTCTCTCGCTGATAGCCGGCGCCTCAATGCTCCGCACACTGCCACCCCACGTTGCCGCCCCCCAGCACAACCACACCTCAGCGCACAATCCTTCAGTGGCCACTGGCACCAGGATCATCCCGCTCCTGCTCATCGGCGTGCTGGGCGCACTCGCGTTCGCAGGCGAGAACGCCCACCAAAGTTGGAGCGCAGTCTTCGCCCACGATCAACTCCATTCCAGCACCGGGCTCGCCAGCGTCGCCCCCGCCGTCTTCGCCGCAACGGTCGCGATCACCCGGTTCTCCATCGGCGGACTCAAAGCTGCCCACACACAAACAGTCCTGCTTACCGGAGCGCTGGGCGCCGCCGCTGGCGCAGCCACCATCGCGGCCGCGCCCAACCTACTCGTCGCCGCACTCGGCCTCGCAGTGGCCGCCGCCGGCACTGCTGTGCTCTTCCCGACCCTGCTCGGAATCGTGTCCCGCAACGTCGACGAGACACACCGTGGCCGGGCCACCTCGATCGTCACCACAGTGTCCTACCTCGGCTTCCTCCTCGGCCCCGTCTACGTAGGACTACTAGCCGACGCAACAGGACTGCGCGGAGCCATGGCCGCCGTCGCAGCACTCGCCGTCGCACTCTTCATACTCACCCCAGCGCTACTTCGCCTCAGCGGATTCGGTCAACCAGCCAACCAAAGCCAGGCGCCCCACCAGACAGCAGCCGCCTGCAACAACAGCGAACAGCCCCTGCACCAAACCCTGTAACTTGGACGAGATCGAGCGGGCCGACGTCCCACAACGGGAACCCGCTACGGAACGACGAAGACCGTGTTTGTGCCAGGTCGGGACTGTCTTGCTCGTCCCGTAGCGGGATCGCTCAGCGGTGACGGCCGGTCATTGGGGCCGGGGCCATGGCTGAGGCTGAATTCAGCGACGATGGCGAGGCCATCACGGGTACGAGGTGCCGTGGTCGACTTTCGCTCAAGGCGCACGGGGTCTATGCCGAACTACTCTTCTGAAATGACTCGTGCAGCCCACGTAGTCCTGTACAGCACCGATGCGGAGGCAGACCGGGCGTTCTTCCGCGACGTGCTCGACTATCCATTCGTCGATGCCGGGCATGGGTGGTTGATCTTCGCCCTGCCACCAGCGGAGCTCGCCATACATCCAGCGAACGCCAACGACACACAAGAGCTGTTTCTGATGTGCGATGGCATCGAGGCGTTTATTGCGCAGATGTCCCTATCCGGGGTTGCCTGCTCGGATCTGCAAACGGAACGGTGGGGGGGTGATCACGCACATCACCCTTCCCGGTGGCGGAGCATTGGGAGTCTATGAGCCCACACACCCCTCACCGCTGAACGCAAACTAACCGCAACTGCAAGGTTCGACGGGGTCAGCACCCGCAGTTCGCAGTCGATTGAAGGGGCGTAACAACACGGCCACAATGGCCAACTGCGATCTAGGTAGGAACCATGGTCAAGGCGTCCCGAAGCCGGGCAGCCCCGAGGTCAGTGCGCTAGCCCGGGGCCACAAGTGGATCCCTTACATACATGGCCTGTGATCCGGCAGAGGTATCACGATCGCCTCGGAACACAGCGCCACGAGATCCTTGGGCGGCCCGAAGCCCGCGCCGATCCGACGTCGGGCACTCAGCGCCTGGTCTCGTACCTGGTCAGGACCACGCCGTCGG
>PMJN01000132.1:0-1802 GCA_003157445.1 Micrococcales bacterium | reverse complement strand
CTTGAGCCGGGTGATCTCGGTGACCGCGTCGCCGGTGACCAGGCGGGTGTTCCAGTCGACCGTGCTGATCGTCGAGGAGAACACCACCTTCGGCATGTCCTGCCAGCGGCGGGCGAACTCGATCTCCGCCGGTGTGGCGCCGGGCTGCTGGTCGGCGGTCGGCCAGTAGGAGCTCATCGTCTCCCACAGTTTGCGCCCATACAGCGCCAGGCCCGTCGCCTCCACCCGGTCGGACCACCACTGGAACAGCTCGTCGCACGGCACGCTCCAGCCGAGGTCGTCGCCGGGCGCGGCGATGTAGCCGTCCAGGCTCAGGTTCATGCCAAAGGTCAGTTTCCGCATGACGTCAGCCTCCCATGAGTCGGCATTTCGGCGTACAGACCAGCACGGCGCGGAAGAATCATCGGTCACGCCACACCGCAGCCGGTTGACCACCACGCCAAGCGGATGCTGCGTACGGAAGGGAACG
The DNA here is from genome assembly GCA_003157445.1 of Micrococcales bacterium. Taxonomy (GTDB): domain Bacteria; phylum Actinomycetota; class Actinomycetes; order Actinomycetales; family Dermatophilaceae; genus UBA4719. The sequence goes on along the minus strand of PMJN01000132.1, from coordinate 1,333 downwards.
GTCTACGGGCGCGTTCTGGCCGCGATCCTCAGCTCTAGCTGGCGCTGACCGGATCTTCGTTTGGGGATCGTCTACGGCGAACATCTCAGCCGCCGTGCGTAGGATCGGTCACCTACTCACCGATGCCGTGCAGGCAACAAGAGCGGGCTGGCGCCAGGGCGCATAACCAACCGTCGGCAGATCCCTGGGGGATCGCCAGGGCCTGTAATGCTGGAACGGGACCCCGGCGTTCTCCGGGGTGGTGACGCCGCGCGAGGACACCCCGGACCGTGTTCTGGCTGGCCATCTCCAGTTGGGTGAATACGGGCCCTGGGCGACCTTCTGTGGCGTGCTCGAGGACGTGAACCTCCAGCGCCAGATGGTGCCGGCGATGCTCGCGCCGTTCTCCTGGTAGATCACCCATGTGTTGCTCTTGTCAACGCTGATCGCCTGCGCTGCGAGCTGGTGTGGGAAGGACGCGAGGGTGTGGACGGTGCGCCAAGGTGCTGGTTCAGGATCAGCCACCGGCTGCCCGTGCCGCACTGCTGGGAGGCGAGCAACAGGTTCTGGCCACGCTGCACGAACCAGTCCGCGCCCGACCAGAAGCAGCTTGTCGGGGCGGGCGGGGAGGTGGAGACCCGGCCGCCGGGTGTCGCGGCCATCGTGTGCAGGCGCGGTTGCGGACCTGCGGTGAGGAACGACAGCCAGCCGTTGGCGCCCCAGCGCACCATGTGTATGCCCTGGCCTTGGTTGGCCCGGTACAGCACAACAGCCGGCGCGCTACTGGTGAGCCGGCGCACGACGAGCTCGGCTGCGGTGGAGTCGCAGTTGTCCTGAACGTAGGCAATCTCATCACCGGCCGAGGCGATCGCCGCCTCCAGGACGGGCCCGCTGACACCGGGCACAAGGAGCTGTGACGCTGTCCGGCCATCGACAGCGACCCGGTAGATGCTGCTGGCACAAGTCCCGGCTCCGGCGGCATACACGACCGTCCTGCCCGCTGGGTCCAGTAGCGGGCTGCTGGTGCCCCCGCCGACCTGCTGGAGCGCGGGCGTCAGGTGCCGCATGATCCGGCCTGTGGCCGTCACGTACAGGGCTACGCCCTACCGGAGGGCGTAGCGGTCGGTCTGTGCCACGAAGAACGTCGGTGGTGCCGCGGCCTTCGTGACGGTCCCAGCCTAGGACCAGTAGTGCGCGACGTCGATGACGACGCGGCTTCCACGGCCGGGGCCGTCGAGGATGAAAGCGCGCATCGGCAGGCGTGCCCGCACCCCGAGCCCGATTGTGGTGTAGCCCTCGAAGGAGCCTCCCCAGGCGACCTGTCGGAAGCTCGAGTAGCCCGCGACGTTGCTGA
>PMJN01000076.1 GCA_003157445.1 Micrococcales bacterium | reverse complement strand
AGCCGTGAGGTCACCGACGGGCTCGAGAAGGCCGCTGCCCGTGGCATGCTGCGCGCCGTCGGCATGGGCGATGACGACTGGGTCAAGCCACAGATCGGCGTCGCCAGCTCCTGGAACGAGATCACCCCATGCAACCTGTCCCTGGACAGGCTCGCCAAGGCGGTCAAGGATGGCGTGCATGCTGGTGGCGGCTACCCGCTGGAGTTCGGCACCATCAGCGTCAGCGACGGCATCTCGATGGGCCACGAGGGCATGCACTTCTCGCTGGTCAGCCGCGAGATCATCGCCGACTCCGTGGAGACCGTCATGCAGGCCGAGCGCCTTGACGGCTCGGTCCTGCTGGCCGGNNGGGCATGCTCATGGCTGCCGCCCGCCTCGATCTGGCCAGTGTCTTCCTGTATGCCGGGTCAATCCTGCCGGGGGTTGCCAAGATGAGCGACGGGTCCGAGAGGACGGTCACGATCATCGACGCCTTCGAGGCAGTCGGGGCCTGTGTCGCTGGACGCATGAGCCGCGATGACGTCGACGCCATCGAGCGCGCGATCTGCCCGGGGGAGGGTGCCTGCGGTGGCATGTACACCGCTAACACGATGGCGTGCGTGGCCGAGGCTCTTGGGATGTCGTTGCCCGGCAGTGCTGCACCGCCGGCCACCGACCGTCGCCGTGACGGGTTTGCCCGCAAGTCCGGCGAGGCGGTCGTCGAGCTCCTTCGCCAGGGCATCACCGCCCGCCAGATCATGACCAAGGAGGCGTTCGAAAATGCGATCGCCGTCGTCATGGCCTTCGGCGGCTCGACCAATGCGGTCCTGCATCTGCTGGCGATCGCCAACGAAGCCGAGGTCGACCTGTCGCTTGACGACTTCGCACGGGTGGGCGCGACTGTGCCTCACCTGGCCGACGTCAAGCCTTTCGGCCGGTTCGTGATGACGGACATCGATCGCGTCGGGGGTGTCCCGGTTGTCATGAAAGCCCTTCTGGACGCCGGACTCCTGCACGGTGAATGCCTGACCGTCACCGGCCACACGGTCGCCGAGAACCTCGCCCACGTCCGCCCGCCGGACCCCGATGGTCAGGTTCTGCGAGCGGTATCCGAACCGATTCACAAGACTGGCGGTCTGACGATCCTGCGCGGTTCTCTGGCCCCTGACGGCGCTGTGGTCAAATCGGCGGGCTTCGACACCGACGTCTTTGAAGGAACCGCAAGAGTCTTTGACGGTGAGCGCGCCGCCATGGACGCTGTGGCCAGTGGCTCGGTCAAGGCCGGCCACGTGGTGGTCATCCGCTACGAAGGGCCCAAAGGCGGTCCCGGGATGCGCGAGATGCTGGCCGTGACCGGCGCTATCAAGGGTGCCGGGCTCGGTAAAGACGTGTTACTGCTCACCGATGGCCGGTTCTCCGGTGGCACGACCGGCCTGTGTGTGGGGCACGTGGCGCCCGAGGCGGTCGACGGCGGTCCCATCGCCTTCGTCCAGGACGGTGACCGCATCCGTCTGGACGTGGCCGCCCGGACCCTGGACGTCGATGTGAGCCCGCAGGTGCTGGCCGAGCGCGCGATCGGGTTCACCCCACCCCCGCCCAAGTACCCCAGGGGCGTGCTGGCCAAGTACCGCAAGCTGGTGGGCAGCGCGGCCGACGGCGCGGTCTGTGGCTAGAGACCGTCGCCGGAGACCCACCGTGGATGTCCAAATATCGGACATATCGTCCGAATGTTGAGACGCCAAGGACCCCCGGTTGACACCTCAGGGGCGTTGTCGCACGGTTGGGGCGTGACCCGAATTCTCGTACTTCCCTAGCGCGCAGACTCTTATCCGAGTCAGCGCGCTGCCCCTCATGTCCGGATCCGGACGGGGGGCTTTTTTGTGCAGACGCTCGTTGTCTTGAAAGCTTGTCTTGAAAGCGGTGACGAAAGTGACGGACGGTAACGCTCCCCGGCCAGGCCCCGTGCCTGCTGAGTCGACCAATGCTGGGTCGACTCACGCAGGGCCAGGACCTCGCCCCTCTCCATCTGACCTCGCAGGGTCGCGCCCCTCTCCAACGGAAGTCTCGGGCTCGGTACGCGCCCATGACGTTGAAGCCGTCGCCCCAACGGTTCAGGTCACCGGCGCACAGAGCCTGGTGATGGCCCTGGAGGCGATCGGGGTCGATACCGTCTTCGGCATACCCGGTGGAGCGATCCTGCCGGCATACGACCCGCTGCTGGACTCCACTTCCGTGCGGCACATCCTCGTGCGCCACGAACAGGGCGCGGGACATGCCGCTGAGGGCTACGCCTCGGCCAGTGGCAGGGTCGGGGTCTGTATGGCCACCAGCGGCCCTGGTGCGACCAACCTGGTCACTCCGCTGGCCGACGCCTACATGGACTCGGTCCCGATCGTTGCCATCACCGGGCAGGTCACCTCCAGGTCGATCGGTACGGATGCCTTCCAGGAAGCCGATATCCGCGGCATTACGATGCCGATCACCAAGCACAACTACCTGATCACCGACGCGGACGCCATCCCGCGCGCTGTCGCCGAGGCGTTCCACATCGCCTCCACCGGGCGTCCCGGCCCGGTTCTGATTGACATCAGCAAGGACGCGCTGCAGGCCCAGACCACCTTCGTGTGGCCGCCGAAGCTCGACCTTCCCGGATACCATCCTGTGGCCAAGCCGCATGGCAAGCAGATCCGGGAGGCCGCCCGGCTCATCCGGGAGTCAAAGCGTCCGGTGCTGTACGTCGGCGGGGGAGTCGTCCGCGCCGGTGCCAGCGCTGAGCTTCGGGAGTTCATCGAGCTGACCCAGATACCCGTGGTGACGACCCTGATGGCTCGAGGCACGGTGCCCGACAGTAACCCGCTCAACCTCGGTATGCCGGGGATGCACGGCACCGTTGCCGCCGTCACCGCTTTGCAGAAGTCTGACCTGCTCATCACCCTCGGCGCCCGCTTCGACGACCGGGTCACCGGTGAGCTGTCCACGTTCGCCCCTGATGCCAAGGTCATCCACGCGGATATCGACCCGGCCGAGATCTCAAAGAACCGGCTCGCCGACGTGCCGATCGTGGGCGACTGCAAGGACGTCATCGCCGACCTGCTCACCGTGGTCCGCGGCGAACAGGAGGCGGGCCACCGTGGGGACTATGAGGTTTGGCGGCGGCAGGTGGCGCAGTGGAAGGTCACCTTCCCGCTGGGCTACGTCCCCAAGGACGGGGCGCTGTCCCCGCAGTACGTCATCGAGCGCCTCGGTGCGATCAGCGGT
>PMJN01000474.1 GCA_003157445.1 Micrococcales bacterium | reverse complement strand
GGCGCCGCGCGAGGATGAACTGGTACAGCTGCTCGAACATTTCCAGCCCGCTCCACGTCCGGGTCTTGGCCGCAAACAGCCCTGCTGGTGCGGCTCGGGCCGCGCATACAAGGTGTGCCACCTGCACCGCGAGCAGCTGCCGCTAGCTGAGCGGGCCGCATGGCTATATCAGAAGGCGGGGGCGGACCTGGTCGACGGCCCGTCCGCCCCGCTGCTCATCCAGACCGCGCAGGAGCGTGCTCGGTACTGGGACTCACCCGACGCGATCGAGCGGGCCATCGAAGAGGGCCTGGCCGCTGACGCGGTGCTGTTCGAAGGCGGCGCGTTCGCCGACTTCCTTGCCGTGCGTGGCTCGCTGCTGCCCCCCGACGAGCGGTTGCTCGCAGCGCAGTGGCTGCTCGTGCAACGTTCAGTGCACGAGGTGCTCGCTGTCCGGCGCGGCGAGCAGATAACACTGCGCGACGTGCGCACCGGCGACGTGCACGAGGTGCGCGAGCGAGCTGGCAGCCGGCAGGTGAAGGTGGAGGAGCTGTACTGCGCCCGGGTCGTCCCCGCAGGCGACACGATGCAGATCTTCGGCGGGATCGAACCGGTATCCATCGGCGAGCGCGACGAGCTCATCGCGCTGCTCGACGACGATCCCGACCCCGTCGAGCTCGTCGGGTTCCTGTCCCGCCGCTTCGCCCCGCCGGTGCTGCTGAACACCGAGGGCGAGTCGTTGGTGCTCTGCGATGCGACGCTGCGGATCGCAGAGCCGGCCCGGCTGGCCCAGGGGCTGGATGACGACTATGACCGCGACGACGACGAGCCGGACGGCGCCCTGGCTTGGTTCGAGCACGTGGTCACCCACGGCATGGAGCGGATCCGCGCGAACATCGAGCTGCGCGGTGACGAGCTGCACGTTCACGCCAACAGCGAGGTCCGCTTCGAGCGTGTCCTGGCCAGGATCGGCAAGCTTGACCCGTCAGCGACGGTGCTTCACGAGACCCGCGACCCTGCCGGCGACCTCCGAGCGGTCCACCGGTCCGCCGCGCGCAGCCCGGCAGCGCCGGCCGCCACCGTCCTGGACCCGGCCGCAGATCCGGCGATCGCCGCGGCGCTGGCGGAGATGGCTGGCAAGTACGAGGCAGCCTGGCTCGACGAGCCGATTCCCGCGCTGGCCGGTCACACACCCCGCGACTGCGCGCACGACCCCACCCGCCGCCCCGACCTGATCCGACTGCTCGACTCCTTCCCGCAGGACACCGGGCGGCCCGGCACCATGAGCCCGGCGCGCCTGCGAGCCGCCCTGGGCCTGAGTTGACGCGTCCGGCGCCGACCGCCTCGGCCCCGGACGGGACTATCCGTACCCGCCGGTGGTGGCCGTAGGCTGATCGGCTTGCGGACGCCGACGGTGGGTGCCGCCGCACCTGCCGTTGTACCCCAGTCGTTCGCCTACGGAACAGATGGACGCTGGATGAAGGCGACCTGCTCCTTATGCACGACGTATGCCATAGCCCTGTCCGACCGCCAGAGTCGTCCACGAGCCACCGGCGCCCCTGCACGTGCGTCTATGTGGGCGAAGTGGGGCGCCCATAGTGCCAGAATGACGCTCGCTGTACGGGTGCCACACGCGATTCGCCACACACGCGCACCAAGCTATCAGGCAGAGAGTGAGTCCCCTGGACGAACGGGAGCGACAACTGGACACGTCAGGGCCTGGCGGCCAAGGTGGATCCGTAAACTCGCCCGATGACGATTCCCGAAGGGCCGTATGGCCCCCCCTCGATCACTGCGACACGGTGGGCTCCGAACGGCATCTCTTATCACTCCTAGCAGCCACCGTGGTCCTGCAACACCCCGAACGTCGACGGCGTCTTCGGCGCTCGGGACGTCAGCTTCCAGATGCCACTCCCCCGTCTATTCTGGCTCCATCCGCCATACTGGATGCCTTGAACGGACCAAGCGGCGCGGCCCCCAGGAGATCGAGGCAGCCTGAAAGTTCGTGTGGCACATCTGTGGCACACAAGGGTGAGAAACGCTGGTCAGCAAGGTCTGCCAGTGTCAAGCAACCAAGCACAAAACGGCGGATCGTGAGCGTTCCGTGCGGCTTTCGATCGCTCTCATAATCCGTCGGTCCAGGGTTCAAGTCCCTGCTGCCCCACTGAAAGCAACACGCGTGGCGGACCCCTGACCTGCACGAATGCGTGTTCATGCATGGTCGGACGACTGGCAATCATCAGCGGATTCGACCTCCTTGCTCACGGATTGGCATTACTTGGAGTACGTAAGCCACAGCGGCGAGCAACCGCAATCCTGGCCCGACCCATCGCGACTGCGCATGGCAAACTGACTTTGTTCCGCCCGGCTTGCGTCCCCACCGCAACGCGGCATAGAGCGGGAGGCCGCGGGCAACGGATGTGGAACCCCCTGCGGCAGCGGCGGGACGCTCAATCAGTCACCACGTCACGTCCTGCCCGTCGTCCTATATGGGGATCCGTGTCCGGTCGCCATCCATCACCGGACAAGACCGCACACCCAATGCGGCAAATGAGTTTCTGTGGCCAATTCCGTCGGATGCGATCTGGCAACAGTCGAAGACTGAACGTCAATGGCAGTGCCGTTGCTATTACGCCCCGACGCCTACCGGGTGCTGTCCTGGACGAAGCCGCTTGGGCGAGGTCCACTCGTGGGATGTGAGTGAGGCCAACGTGGCGCGAAGGATCCAGTAGCCTGCCTGCGGAAGGAGTCGTTGGGATCCGAACCGATGCTGTCTCACAGCACGGAGACAAACTGAGTTTCCACGAAGCGATCTGAACTCACTTAGGAAGAGTAGGCCTTGATCACGCGCTCGACTCCCGCACCAAAGCCCCCGAAATCGGGGTGGAAGCGAGTGCTGCTATGGATAGTCGGAGCGCTGGCTGTCGTGACCCTCATCCCGGTGGCCGCCCTCTACCTCTTCCTAGGGGCTCTTAGCCACTCGGTGAATGAGCAGGGAAAGAAGGCCTCAGCGGCCGATGACCTCGAACAGCTCCTGCACCCTGGGTACCAGATCGGCGAGGTAGTCCCTGTGGGGGATGTTGACCCATACCAGCCCCAGCCATCCACCCTCCAGGTCACCTCGTTCACCTGCGGGAAATCCATCGGGAGCACCGGGACTCCCATAGCCGGTGGTCCTTTCTGCACCGTTGCGGTAACCATGGCCAACACCAGCACAGAGGATCACGTGTTCGACCTGCCGCAGTACCTTGAGGCCGTTCGTGGCGACGGGACATCCAGCCGAATGAACTCAGTCGCTACTAACGCGGCCAATCGTGACCCCAAGTCCTATACCCAGGTGGTCCATCCGGGGCAGTCGATGCATGCCCGCTTGTTGTTCGACGCTACCGACGCGTCTAGGCCAATCGTGGCCATCGTTCTGAACCCCTCCCGTCTGACTGAATACCCGGCAGGGGTGGACTTCACGCTCACCGACGAGGAGCGCAAGAAAGGGCTACCAATGCAGACCGCGGTGCCATGGCAGGACCCAACCCCAACGGACGGCACAACCCCAACAGAGGACACAACTCCTCCGTATTCGCCCTGAGGTCCGGTTACGGCTGGGCAGTTGCGCTGGGACGACTTCGATGGATTTTTCTCTCACCGATTCGGCAGCTATTTCGGCGTGAGCCCCTTAGCCTCGATCCACCGATGTTGATGGTCCGCTGAGTGGGTCGTAACGCGAGAATGCCCTTACGTACCGGGAGAATTGGACTTATCTAAGGACCCAAATTCGACCAGCCGGAAGGGCATCCTGCAGATGCAACTTTCTCACACTCGCCCGGTCAAGTCAGCGGTGTTCGATGACCCGAATCTCGTGTCGTCTGCTGGGCTGGTCCCGATGCTGGTCCCGATGCTGGTCCTGGCACGGTCAGCGGGCCTTGCGAAGCTGGCCGACCAACACCTGAGCGGCTGTGGCCCATGTCCTCAGCGGCAGATGCGGACGTCTGAGGCGGTCGTGGAGCTTTTCCCGCGAGGATGGGGCCCTGGGTGCAACGACCCTGCACGCGGCGGCGTCAAAGGCGATGAACGCGAAGACATTCGAGCGGCGTGGTCGCTCTCGGTGATTCGCGATCAAGCCCGACCTCTTGTGGATCTTCGAGTTGGAGCGTGGGAGTCACTCGAGTTGGGCGATGATGGTTGGCGTTCAACCGACCGACGGCGACAAGTCGCTGCCAAGCCACGCCGACGAATGCGCGGTCTACATGGATTACTCAATGCTCGGCAGCCGCGTGCCAGACGAGGCGGTTGATAGTCGCTTCGATGATCACCAGTCCTACTTCACGATGGTTTTCGACCACAGGCATGACCTCATCAATCATGGTGAGCGTGAGGGGGCCTTTCGATTTATGGCCGAGGATCTTCAGGCCTACGCCGACCGTATTCACACCAGGGAATCCCTGCTCGCTGCGGTGGCTGATGGCATGTTCGACAAGGGCTTCGTCGATCGCGCACTTGCTCCTGGCGGCTGACGTCGCTCGCACACAGTCGACGCGATCGCATCGCGGCAGATCCGGTCGTCAGCATCGCCGAAACACGGCGGTAAGACTCACCTCGCGAGCGGGCGGATCGCGGCAGACATCCAGTAGTTTGGCCGGGCTGCGTCTATGCATGGTTATGCACGCCGGAATTCGGTGGAGGGTCTCCCCCGTGACACGGTCTGCCGGGCCGCCGGGCAGATTGGGGAATCGAGCCCATCCCGGTCCACGGATGTCCGCAAAGGATGCGTGATCGGACAGCACCACCGGTTCAAAGATGTAACCCCACCGTGCGGGCATTCGCCAGGCACCCTGGTCGGATCAGACGCTCAGCAGATACTTCGCGAGCCCAAGGGGTTGCGACAACGCGATCAGGTGGCCGCCGGGCAACACGTCCGCCTCGACACGCAGGCGATCCCGGGCCAGGGCCCATTGAAACTCGACGGGAAAGAACCGGTCGTCCGCACCGACCACGACGCGAATCGGGACGGACGGCCACGCCTCAAAGCTGCAGACCGACCCGAAGACCGCGTCAGCCTCGCGGCGCTGGTACGGCTCTCCTGTGGCAGCGACCTCGGGCGGGACGTCGTGCAGGAAATAGAGGGCCGGGTCGAACTCGGTACCGTAACCACCCTGTTGCGCTGCGGCTTCACGTGCTTGGAGCGATCCAGTGGCGTCCCACCACGCGCCGGGCGTCTCCCCTGGCATTGGGATCATCGCGTTCACGAAGACGAGGGCGGATACCGGGACCTTCGCTGCCACCAGCGGTGCAGTGAATCCGCCTAGCGACTGCGCGACGATCACCACGTCGACGCGGTCGCCAATCGCGTTCACGACCTCCCGCGTGTACTCGGGCAGGCCCGCGAGCTCGTCGTCGCCGGGCAGGTCTACGGCAATCGCCTCGTGCCCCTCCTCCTGTAGCAACGGGACGACGCGATGCCAGTACCAGGCGGCACCTCCGGCGCCCGGGATCAAGACGAACGTCCTCACAAGAATCCTCCAGAGTCCGCGGCCAAGTTTGGGAGATAACCATTCTGCACAAGTCCGCCCGAACGTGCTCGGACAGCGATCGTGGAGATCTCGCAGCCGCAGGCATCGTGCGCCGATTACCGCACTCCAGTTTTCGGCCACGGGACCTGGGAGGACGTTTGTCTCATATCCACCGATCCTCTGAGCGATCCGATAAGCCGATCCCTGGCGGGACACCGACGCTGGGTGCCGTCGCACTTGCCTTCTGAGCCCAGAGATCCCCCCTGTGGGACGGCGGCCTATCGCGGCGGAGGCCGGACCTGTGCCGCAGTCATTCGCCTTCCGGAGCGAGGTAGATCCGCACGGGCAGCCGTTCGCCCTGCGGTGTGACCCAGTCGGCCTGCCGACGGTCCACCAGGCGCCAACCAAGGCGCTCATACAGCCTGATCGCTGATGTTCCGACATCGACAACATCGAGCATCAGTCGACAGTCACGCGCCGACGTCCACGACGACACTGCCGCGAGCAACGACGTGCCAAGCCCGAGTCCCCGGCCGCGCGCAACCGGTGACACAAACAGACGCGAGACGCTGGCCAGGCAGTCCGTGCTGACACCGGTCAGCAAAGCGACCACCGGGTCGTCGACCCCACGCACAACACAGACGTGACCCAGGATTGAGCCGGTCACGTCATCGTGAGCGACCCATGCCGCTGCGCACCCGTTCGGGCGCTGAGCCACCCGGCTGGGTCCACAGGCCACCACGTCGGGTAGTCATCCGCCATGTGCACCGCCCCAAGCGCGCGGACGCAGCCTGCGAGGTCTTCATCCGTACGAGGGCGCACATTCACACCAAACAGCATGGTCTATGGTCGGTCACCGATCGGTGACCGGTCAGCCATCCTGATGCGGACTGGGCGACGGTCAGGGTTGAGAATGCTCCCCATGAGGACAAGTGAACAGCGGGTGATCGGGATGCTTGGCGGAATGAGCTGGGAGTCCAGCGCTCCGTACTACTGGTTGGCCAACGAGCTCGTGCGTGAGCGGTTGGGTGGTTTGCACTCGGCTCGATGCCTGCTGGCCTCAGTGGACTTCGCAGACATCGAGACCCTTCAGGAGGCCGGGCGCTGGGAAGAAGCCGGGCAACTGCTTGCCGAGGCGGCCAGGGGCCTCGAGGCCGGCGGAGCCGATGTGCTGCTGCTGTGCACGAACACGATGCACAAGGTCGCCGACCAGGTACAGGCCGCCGTCAACATTCCGCTGCTGCACCTGGCAAACACCACCGCGCAAGCCGTGACCAAGTCCGGGCTGAGCACCGTGGGGCTGCTCGGCACCGCGTTCACCATGGAGCAGGACTTCTACCGATGCCGGCTTGCCAGCCACGGGCTCACAGTGCTCACCCCACCGGCGGCAGAACGGGCCCGAGGTGCATCGCATCATCTACGACGAGCTGTGCCTCGGAAAGGTGCTGGATGAGTCCCGGCAGATCTATCGCAACATCATCACCGGCTTGGCCGAGGCGGGGGCTGAAAGCGTTGTCCTTGGTTGTACCGAGATCGAGCTGTTGGTTTCCGCTGCGGACAGCGCTGTTCCTGTTTTCCCCACCACCCGCTTGCACGTCGAAGCGGCCGTCGAGTTTTCCCTGACCACACCCTCAAGCGGCTGACCCCACACGAGTCTGGTGCGTCCCACAAGCGGAACGGTCGGAGCACCTGACCGCCACTCCCTGGCCGTTTTGATCGTCCCGTAGGCCAGTGAGGATTTCCAACACACGTGAATCGGGTCGGGCCAGCCTGACCTCAACGGCCGCTCCTTACTTGATCCGAGGTGAGCTGTCAGAGGTGCAGTTTGCGTCCCTCGTGTGATGCGGTTGAAGACGTTAAAATACGCCCCGGCCTTCCCTCAGCGCCTCGGCTGCCTGGCAGATGCTCGCGGCTTCTTGGTCGATTCTGTGCAGTGGTACGAACATGAACCATCGGCACCTAACCGCTTTGGGCTCACTCACCGTGACAAATACCGGTCCGGCAATGGTTCGCTTGGGCTGCTCTCCATCAGCGTAGGAAGCAGAGATCGGGACCACGAAGAGGGTGCCTTCGTGGTCCCGATCGTGTTGTTCGTGCAAACTTACGGAGCGGGCTGAACCACAGAGTTCATTTGAAGCGTGACTTCCGTCTGCGCCAGGAGTCTGCCGTTGATCGAGGCNNTGCCAGTACACGTTCTTCGCCTGTGCTCCACCCGTCAGGGTCACATTCTTGGCTGAGGCCTCGCTAAGGTTCCCGGCGATCTGAAGGATCCAGACGTCATTGGGGCCACCGGCGAGGGTGACGTCATTGGAGATGTTGACGCCGGTGCCCCACTTGTACAGGCCGGGAATGAGGGTCAGTCCGCCGATCTCTCCGGCGCCCAGGTTGACAACATCCGGGTTCACCCGACCGGCAGCGTCGTTGTAGGCAGATTCCATGTCGCCCACAGCGGTCGTCAGGCGGGTGGCGTCGGTGACCCTGCAGGGCAGGGGACCGGCAGCATCGACCGTGTAGATGAACCCGGTTACCTCATCGCACGTGAGATGGAGAGCAGCACCGGTGATGGGACTGGTCCCGACGTTTCCGACCACCGAACTCTTGAAGACGTCGGTGATTCCCGTCTTCGACAGAACCGTGAAGTTACCGGCTGAACCGAGGTTGACCGGGGTCTGGGGCGTAGCGGCTGA
>PMJN01000056.1 GCA_003157445.1 Micrococcales bacterium | reverse complement strand
ATGGCGTTGAGACAGAACGGCGTCGTCCGGTTGCTCGCGTGGTCGACCGTGGCACAGGCCGGATGGGTGGTCCTGCCGCTGGCAGCAGTCTCTACGGATGCGGTGCACGCGGCAGGGGCCTACCTGCTGGCCTACGTCCTTGCCACGCTCCTGGTCTTTGGCGTCGTCGCTGCTTTGGTCCAGATCAGAGGAGCAGAACGAGCGCGCACCATCTCGGAGTACCGCGGCCTGCTGAGCGAACACCCTGTTCTGGCCTGCGCCCTCGGGCTGGGCTTGCTGTCGCTGGCCGGACTGCCTCCGGGCTTCCTGGGTCTGGTGGCCAAGGTCGCGGCGCTGCGCCCCGTAGTGACTAGCGAGCTCTGGCTGCTGGCCGTGATCGCGGCAATCAACGCGGTGCTGGGCGTGGCCGTCTACCTGCGGTGGCTGCTTATCGTCATCTCCACACCTGAGGCCGCACCGCAGGTCCCGCTGGCGGTGCCGGCTCCAGCAGCACCAGCGCTGGTGCAGGCCATCCGGGCGCATCCCGCCACGCTGGTCGCCGTCGGTTTCGCGGCTGTGGCACTAGTGCTAACCAGTCTGAGCCCACAGATGCTCCTAGGGCTCCTCGGAGGGTAGCTGAGGAGGGGTGGCCGGCCAGGTCACACGCGCAGGGAACACGACGCCTCATAGCCATGTTGGGATGAACATGCACAACCATTACAACGGGCTGAAGACCACTCTGCTCTTCAGCGGCATCTTCGCAGTCCTGCTCGCACTCGGCGCGGTGTTCCAGCAGGGCCAGTACATCTGGGTCTTTGCGCTGTTCGGGGTCGTCATGACGGCCTATGGGTATTGGAACAGCGACAAGATCGCGATCAAGGCCATGCGTGCGCGCCCGGTCACCGAGGCCGAGGCCCCAGCGATGTACCGCATCGTGCGTGAGCTCTCGGCGGCTGCAACAAAGCCGATGCCGAGGTTGTTCATTTCGCCGACAGAAGCGCCCAATGCCTTCGCCACGGGACGTAACCCGTCCCATGCGGCGGTCTGCTGCACCGAGGGGATTCTGGAGCTGCTCGACGAGCGCGAGCTGCGCGGGGTCCTTGGCCACGAGCTGATGCACGTCTACAACCGCGATATCTTGACCGCTTCGGTGGCGGCCGCCGTTGCCGGCGTCATCACCAGCGTCGCCCAGATGTTCATGTTCATGAGCTTTTTCGGCGGTGGTGGGGGCAGCAACGAGGACAACCGTGCCAACCCGGTTGCCATGATGGCCATGGCCCTTCTCGCGCCGCTAGCCGCCACGACCATCCAGCTGGCAATCACCCGGACGCGTGAGTATGACGCCGACGAGGACGGCGCCACGCTCACCGGCGACCCGTTGGCTCTGGCTTCAGCGCTGCGCAAGCTTGAGGCCGGGACGGCCGCGGCGCCACTGGCACCTCAGCGCGATCTGGTCAACGCCAGCCACATGATGATCGCCAACCCGTTCCGGGCGCAGGACGTTTCGCGGCTGTTTGCCACCCACCCGCCGATGGCGGACCGTATCGCCCGCTTGGAGACGATGGCCTCGGGGTACCGCGAGCGCTGAGCGGCACTCAGCGGTGGCGCCTGCACGACCTGCGGCGGCCGCTCACAACCGCCTCTGAAAGAGTGCGGGGATGACCAACCTGACCCTTTTGGAAGCCGGGGCGCGATCTGCCCTCATCGATGTCACCGGATACCGCGTCGAGCTCGATCTGGACCAGGGCGCCACGACCTTCGAGTCCTGCAGCACGGTGAGGTTCACGTGTGGCAAGCAGGGGGCGTCGACGTTCCTTGACGTCAAGCCTTTTCGGCTCCACCGGGTCACCCTTAACAACGTCGAGGTTGACCTCGACGGCTTCGACGGCGAGCGGGTCGCGTTGACCCCACTGGCCCCGCAGAACGAGGTCGTGGTGACCGCGACCATGAGCTACAGCAACGACGGGCAGGGCTTGCACCGTGCGGTCGACCCCGCAGACGGGGAGCACTACGTCTACGGGCACTCGTTCCTAGACGCCGCGCCGCGGGTCTTCGGGTGCTTCGACCAGCCGGACCTCAAGGCTCCCTACGACGTCAGCGTGACGGCACCGCAGGAATGGATTGTGCTGGGCAACGGTGCCGCCAGCCGCACCGGTGCGGGAAGCTGGGTGCTGGCCACGACCAAGCCCCTGGCCACCTACTTCTTCACCGTGTGCGCAGGACCGTATGTCTCGGTCACGGCGGTCCACGACGGGATCCCGCTGGGCATCCACGCCAGGGCCTCGTTGCGTGAACCGCTGGAACGCCAGGGCGAGCAGATGCTCGCTATCACAGCGCAGTCCTTCGACTACTACCACTCGCTGTTTGGCATCCGTTACCCGTTCGGGCAGTACCACCAGGTCTATGTCCCCGAGTTCAACGCCGGCGCGATGGAGAACCCTGGCTGCGTAACGCTGCGTGACCAGTATGTGTTCCGCGGGATGATGACCCACGACGAGGTGCTGACCCGGTCCAGCACGATCTGCCACGAGATGGCTCACATGTGGTTCGGCGATTTGGTGACCATGAAGTGGTGGGACGACCTGTGGCTGAACGAGTCCTTCGCCGAGTACATGTCTCATCGCACGCTCTGTGAGGCAACGGAGTTCACCGACGCCTGGGTCGATTTCTCGATGGCACGCAAGCCGTGGGGGTACGCTGCCGAGCGGATGCCGTCGACTCATCCCGTGGCCGGCTTGCCTGCGCCCGACGCCCAGTCGGCGTTACAGAACTTTGACGGCATCTCCTACGCCAAGGGGGCTGCAACGCTGCGCCAGCTGATCGCCCACATCGGCGACGACGCGTTCATCTCCGGGGTGGGGCAGTATCTGCGCGCCCATGCTTACGGTAACGCGGCACTTGTGGACTTCCTTGCGGCGATGGAACGGGCCAGTGGCAAGGACCTGAAGGGCTGGGCCGATGCCTGGCTTCGGACCGCCGGCCTGGATGTGATCTCGGTGCAGACGGGCATCGATCAGGGCTTTATCACGTCTGCTGCGGTGCGCAGGACGCCGCCGAAGGCCTACCCGGCAGATCGTCCGCACAGCGTCGACGTAGCTGGGTTCTCGGGCGGCACAGAGGTGTTCCGTGTGCTCACCACAGTGGACAAGTCTGAGACAGCACTGGCTCAGCTGGAGGGCAAGCCGGCCGCGAATATGCTGATACCCAATGCGACGGACCTGACCTGGGCCACCATCAAGCTTGACGCGGCCACCGTAGCGGCCGCGCCCACTGAGCTGGCGGCCGTGCCACAGGCTGAGGCCCGGGCAGTCGTGTGGACCGCACTGATCGACGGGGTCTGCCTGGCGGAGATCGACCCGCGCCACCTCCTTGCAGTCCTGGCCGGTTCGTGGGCCACTGAGAGTAACCAGTCGATCATCAACCGGGTGGGCCTGCTGATGACCCAGCGGATCATCCCCGCATTCCTCCCGCCCGGCGAGCAGGACGGCGCCAATGCAGTGATTGCCAAGGCTGCCGACTCGATGCTTGCCCTGGCCGAACCCGGTTCGTCACGGGCTCTGCTGGCCGCACGTTACATGGCGAACTCGTCGGCCGAAGAAGACCTGCTTCGCCACTGGGCGGGCGCCGAGCACCTGCCCCAGGGCCTGGAGGCGGACTCGGACTTTCGTTGGCTCGTGCTGGGCAACCTGGCCCGACGCGGACTCATCGGGTCAGCTGAGCTCGACGCCGCACTCGATCAGGATCACTCCATGGCGGGCAACCTGAAGTGGTTGCAGGCCAAGGCCTCCGCCCCCGATGCGGCCGCCAAGGTCTGGGCCTGGGAAGAACTGATGGGGGAGCACGGACGATCAAACTATGAGCTGAACGCACTGGCGGCCGGTTTCTGGCACGCCAGCGACCAAGACGTTCTGCGGCCGTATGTGGCTCGTTACTTCTCCGACGTGCCCGCGCTGTCCGGGCGCGTCGGAGAGGACGCCCTGGCCAGAGTTGCAGCTCTGGCCTACCCGGGCCATGTGGTCGAGGCGTCCACGGCGCAGCAGTCCGCAGCGGCGCTGGAACTCCTCGACCTGACGGCCTCGGTACGAAGGGCCATGGTGGACGCTGACTCCCACTTGCGGGAGGCTCTGGCCTCGAGGGCTGTCTTCGGGTGAGCTCGTGTCTTGGCTGCCTAGCGGTAGTTGGTGAACTGGACGGCGACCTCCAAGTCGGCGCCACGCAGCATCGACATGACGGCCTGCAGGTCGTCCTTGGATTTGCTGGACACCCGTAGCTCGTCGCCCTGGATGAGTGGCTTAACAGTCTTGCCGAACTCCTCGCGGATCATCTTGGAGATCTTTTTGGCTTCTTCCTGGCTGATGCCGTCCTTCAAAGAGGCCTCAAGACGGTATTCCTTGCCGGAGAGCTGGGGCTCCTTTTCGCCAAGATCCAGGGCCTTGAGCGAGACGTTGCGCTTGATCAGCTTGGTCTGGAATACGTCAAGGATCGCCAGGACGCGCTCCTGGGAGTTCGCCTTCATCACGATGTTTTCTCCGCTCCACTCGATGGAGGCGCCGACGTTCTTGAAGTCGTAACGCTGGGAGATCTCCTTCTGTGACTGCGTCAGCGCGTTGCTGACCTCCTGTTTGTCGACCTTGCTCACGACGTCGAACGATGCGTCGGCCATGTTGTCTCCTTCGGGTGTGTTCAGGTGGGCGGACACTTAATGAGGGGAGGGATAGTGGTGCGGTTTGTCGTGGTGCGAGCTGCCCCGATTGGACGAACCCCGTGGTTGACTTGCTATCCTTCCATCCGCACCTAGGCAGGTTGCCCGAGCGGCCAATGGGAGTGGACTGTAAATCCATCGCGAAAGCTTCGAAGGTTCGAATCCTTCACCTGCCACCACGTGCTGAAAGGGCCCCTGACCAGCGGAAACGCCGGATGGGGGCCCCTTTTGTGTCGTCCGGCTGTGATCGGGTCAAATCGGCTGTCTACGGCTGTTCGCGGGGAATACGTGGGGAAGTTTCGGCCACGTCCGGCCCTTCGACAGCCGCGGTCAGCGCCAACGCCGCTTCGATGCGCGCCTTCGCTACGTCTTCCTGGGCATATACGCACTTGGCGTAAACCCTGAGGAGGACATTCACGCTGTGCCCGGCCCACTCGGCGACCTGGCTTGGTGGGACCCCAGCATTCAGCCAAGTCGATACGGCTGCGTGGCGCAGGTCGTACGGGCGCTTGGCCAGCGGCGAGGCGTACTCGACCTCAGTGAAAGCTGCAGCACGTGCCGCAGTCCAGACTCGATAGGTGTGCCCATACTCATGGGCTTGGTGAAGGGCTGGGGCAGTGGAACTCCGGCGCGACCGACGCGGGTGACGAACAGGCGGCCGTCGGGGCTCGTTGGGAAGGTCTCGATGTGCTGACGGAGGATCTCGACGAGTTCCGGTGAAGCTGGCACCGGTCGCGTGTCGCTGACACCACGATGCTTCAGTTGTCGGTCCTCGTTCGCCTGGCCGGAGTCAGTCCAGGCACTGCCGGCGTTTGGGGTAGACCCCAGCAGTATCAGCTCACCCCATCCGGGACAACGCAGGGTGGCCCGCGAGAGGTTGGCGCTAGCCGCCCGCACATCAGCGCAGGACGCGTGTCCTTTTTCGGTTGGGGATCGTCCCACGGACACCGAGGCCCTCGCTGGTTGACCCGCGCCCGGTTGGGATCAGGGGACCGGCTGTCGGAGGTGCCGACTAGGATTACTTCTAGGTCAAGAGAGGCAGCGCTAAGCCCCTGAGCTAGCTGCCCGGCAACCCGGCTCCGCCTGGGTGCCCCTGAGGGAAGACCCGGCCCACACGCACCGTGTGGGCAAGCGCGGATCACCGGGCGACAGCCGCGGGGTCCCTTGAGTTCCGGGAGTGCCGTCATGTCCAAGAAGATCGATCCGAGGTCGTCGAGTCAGCTGCCCATCCTCAGCCTGCACCGTTTGGGCTGCACCTCCTACTTTGCCGGGCACAACGTCCACTGGATTCAGGCGCTGCACACGGCGAACAGACCCGAGGTGTCTGCGCAATCGTGGCGCGGACAGATTCTCACCGTGGACGGTGAGGTGCTGACGGTCCGCAAGCAAGGGGACAACCTCACCCGTTTCCGGAACCACGACCCGGCCCGGCTGGTCGCTGTCGTCGAGCGCACTGGCGTAGACGTGCTCATCAACGACCAGTACGCCATCTTGCGGGTTGGCTCGTTCTGCTTCTCGGTCAAAGCCGACAGCGGGGAACCGCTCGGACCGTGCCCGACCGATCAGCAGCCGCCGAATCTGACAGCAGAGCAGATCGTGGCGCGTATCCGCACGCACGGTGGCTTTTAGTGGCCCCCTTCACCCCTGACGCCCTTGGACTGGCCGGCTAAGGATCGGTTTGCGGCACGTCTCGCCGTTGCGAGGAACCTGCATCTTTGGCGCCGTACCTTGTGGTCACGTGGGGGCCAACAGCGGTAGCGTCAATGCCTGGTCGCGACTTGCCGAGAGAATGCGCGACTTCGTCGGGGCCGAGCCAGGGGGACGTCAGATGACTGAGCAGGACGGTTGGCAGGCCGGGGGCTTGGGACTGGCAGATGCGATCCGGTTGCTGCGTGATGAGCCACTAGTGGCTAGGGCCGCTGACGGGAGCTTGAAGATCCAGTTGCCCCTCCAGTCGATGGCTTGCGCAGGCAGAGGCGCTCGGATTTCCATACTGCATCCTGTCGGGGTATCGCCGAGGTTATCGACGCTAGCGAGGTGCACGGCCAGGAAGCATCTGGCGCCGAGCCCGACTCGGCAGAGGATGACCGGCGGCCTTCGGCTGTGCTGGTCCAGGTCAGCCCGGGCCCCAAGACGTGACTCCGGCGGGCAGCGTGAGTAACTCGAGCGTCACCTTGGTGGCGGCTGCGTTGGCAGCCCTCTTGTCCGCTGGAACGTTAGTTGCCTCGGTAGTCATGGAGCGTCATCGGTGGCGCGTCGAGGCGGGACGTGACACGACGAGATGGGTCCGTGAGACCCTGCATGGTGTCGGCGTTGCCTATGTCCAAAGTGGCTTCGCCATCAGTGGCCGATCGAGCAACGCCCGCAGGAAGCGACTTGCTGGTCTTTCCTTGGATGACGTTCAGCCTGAGCTGGACTTGGCGCATGGGGATCACTCTGTAATACAGGATGAGCTAACGAAGTTGAGACTGCTTGCCCCCGCTGCGGTGGTCGATGCAGCTGAACGTGTGCATGAGTCTCACCACGCACTTGTCAACTATGCCTTTGGACGGACGCTACCGGACGACGAGGTCCTCTGGCGGAAGCGGCATGACCTCGCCAGGTCTGACCTGTTGGACCTGATCACTGCCCTTCGACTTCCGCTGGCTCTAACTGGTGACACTGTGCCGATTAGGGCTGAGGCGCGGTCCTCATGGACTGTTCCAGCCGATGAACCGGAGGCTCCGATGCCGGAAGGTAACTGAACAGGACGAGGTGTCCTGGTCTTCCTGGCAGTCACCTGGCCGAACCCGCTACGGAACGACGAAGACTATCTTTGGGACAGGTCGGCGTGGCCTCCGCGCCTGCCCGTAGAGCGATCCCCGACCGGCACACGAGGCCTGGTTCGTTGGCGGCCGCGTCGAAGGGTTTTGAGCGTCAGTCAGCGTTCCGCAATCGAGACGCTTTGACCACGAAGTAGTGCGTCGATCCTGCACTGGTGATCGTCCCGGTCTCTGGCGGGTGGCAGCGCGTCACGGCAGGAGAACCGTTTTCGGCTGAGAGCGAATTGAACGGCAGAGAAGTCTTCGGTGTTGTCCACCGGGAACTCTAATCTGGGGAGGTGCGCACATCCGTAAGGGAAGGTCCGAGCGTCCGCTGGAATCGCGGCGTGGTGTTCTGGACAATCGGGTTCGCCGTCATAGCCAGTTACGCGTTCTGGCGTGGGGCGTGGGTGGACGGGATCCTGTTCGCCCTTGTCGTTGCCATGTTCGTCGTTGACGAACTGACCGGCGGACGGATTCACTTGCTCAAGCGGTCTGTGACTGCGCCCAAATGGCTCATCCTCAGTGTCACCAGCGCGCTCGGGGCGCTCCTCGTTGTTGTGCCCCGGCATAGTTTGTTTGATCTCCTCGGGATGATTTTGGTGGGGGTGGCCGTGCTCCTGTTCGCCTGGGTTCCCGATCCGCCCCGCCCGGGCCGGCCAGATAGTGCGACCCGTGCGTCAGCTGTGGCCTGGTCGGTGCTTGTCACCATGTTGTGCCTGTGGGAGGCGCTTGCCTTCGTTCTCAGTAGGAGGTCGCTGGCAGCGGAGCAGGAATTCCCCACCGTGTCTTTCCTGGTTGACCCATTCGTGTCTTGGCCCGTGGGTCGCATCATCTTCGTTTGCCTGTGGTTGCTTGGCGGCCTTGGTTTGCTGCGGGTATGGAGCCGGCCGTAACCCGCGCCGTGACCATCGCGGGTTACCTCACGATCGTCGCGCTCATGATGTCCCTGGAAATCCATGCCCAGCGGAAACCCGACCGGGTGGCGCCCCTTGACGACATGCTCGCCCAGGTGATGACCTCACGCACCATCCGCGTGGGAATCGTCGCAGCATGGTGGTGGTTCGGCTGGCACTTTCTCTTCGCGTCAACGGTGTGAGGCTGCCTTCTGCGTCTGATCCAACGGCGGCCTCGGATGGCGACAGCTGACGGGGGCTGCCCGACCCTCTCAGCCCGTCGCCGGGGCGGAGGCGATGACCCGTGCAGCGGACGAGGCGACTGGGTTTGGTCACCCCGACACAGCGTGAAGCTCCCAGGCGTCGTCCGTTTCGGAGGGGTCATTCAGAATTCGTGGCGAGGGAACGGCCACACAAACGTGGTGGTCGCTGTCGACC
Source organism: Micrococcales bacterium (assembly GCA_003157445.1). GTDB lineage: Bacteria > Actinomycetota > Actinomycetes > Actinomycetales > Dermatophilaceae > UBA4719. The sequence continues at coordinate 6,089 of PMJN01000056.1, read as the reverse complement.
ATGGCGAAGTCGGCCGACCGGCACGATCGACAGTGCGAAGTTAGTGCCCAGCCAGATTCCCTTCATAAGCCTCCCCCGAGGAGGTGTCGCACCAAGCGCATTCCCGATGGCCCAGAGGCTCCGGACTGCTTCGGTTAGCGATCGGGCAACGGGACGATCAGGGTGGCGTTGAACGGCGCTTTCAGGTGCTCCGCTGACCGTTCCGCCACCGGAACGGCGGGAGCTACCGGACATCCGCGTTGGGTGCGTTCTTGTCCGGGTAAGGGATCGCCGAGCAGAACCCCGACACGGGCCACTATCGCCTGGGGCTGCATCTGTACGAACTTGGTCAGCTGGCCCAGGCCCGCAGCATCCTGCGCCACGTCGTCCTCCCGGTTCTGACCCGGATGGCCAAGATCACGGTGCACACCGTCAACCTCTCGGTGGCCGACGGCATCGACGTGGTGTTTCTCGAGCGTCTCGAGGCCAGTGGCGGCTCTGTTCCCTCTTGCGGAACGCGCACCGACAAGTCCGATCCTGCTGATTACCGTGAGGCAAGAGCAAGCGACTCCCAGGGTCGCACCCCTCCAAGTGAAGAAAGTCCAGCGCAAGTGAGCGGAGATGACGGCTGACCCCTAGGGTCACACGGATTCCCCAGCAGCGACCGCGGTATTCCCCGCCGCCGTGCTAGTGAGAAGGAGACGCTATGCCGCAGTTGGCACGATCAGACTGGTACGACCTGACAAGGGACATGAACTGGGACTTCTCCTACGCCACCGAGGAGGAGGTGTTCCCCGAGCTGCTCTCGAACGGGTTCGGCGTGCCGGCCGCGGACTGGTGGTCCTGGGACGAGCCCTACAAGATCACCTACGCCGAGTACGTCCACAACCAGGCCGGCAAGGACACCGCGGTGTACTCGGTCAACAACGTCGTCGGGCGCTCGAAGATCTTCGAGAACCTCGATCCCGGATGGATGGCGGCCGTGACCGCCCACTACGGCGCCATCGCGGTGGCGGAGTACCAAGCCGCGATCGGCGAGGCCCGGATGGCGCGCTTCGGGCGGGCCGCCGCCTGGCGCAACATGGCGACCTACGGCGCGCTCGACGAGACCCGGCACTCACAGCTGCAGACATACGTCCCCTACCAGGCGCTGAGCAAGGAGCCCCGGCTGGACTGGGCGCACAAGGCGTACCACACCAACGAGTGGGGGATCATCGCCGCACGTCACCTGTTCGACGACATGTTCACCGCCAACGACGCGGTCTCCATGGCGATCCAACTGACCTTCACGTTCGAGACCGGCTTCACCAACCTGCAGTTCCTCGGGATGGCCGCGGACGCGATGAAGATCGGCGACATCGACTTCGCCTCGCTAATCTCCTCGATCCAGACCGACGAGGCCCGGCACGCGCAGCAGGGCGAGCCGACGCTGAAGATCCTCGTCGCGGCCGGCAAGAAGGACGTNNCTGCTCACCGGCCTGTCCATGGACTACTACACCCCGCTCGAGCACCGGACGCACTCGTTCAAGGAGTTCATGGACGAGTTCATCAACACCCAGTTCGTCGACCAGTTACGCGATTTCGGTCTCGAGCGCCCGTGGTACTGGGACAAGATGAACAATGAGATGAACTGGGTGCACCACGGCTATCACCTGGGCGTCTACTTCTGGCGCCCCACGGTCTGGTGGAACCCGGTCGCCGGCGTCGGCCCCGAGGAGCGGGCGTGGCTGGAGGAGAAGTACCCCGGCTGGAACGACTCCTTCGGCAAGTACTGGGACGAGATGGGCAAGAATATCCGCGCCGGTCAGCCCGAGCTCACCCTGCCGGAGACCTTCCCGATCGTCTGCAACAGCTGCCAGCTTCCCGTGTGCACCCCCGCCGGGTACGCCGCCGGATACCTCGACAGCCCGCTGCCCCGGCAGCTCACCATCGACGGTCGCACCTACACGTTCTGCTCCGAGCCCTGCCAGTGGGTCTTCGAGCAGACGCCCGAGCAGTTCAAGGGCCACACCTCGATCGTCGACCGCCTCCTGAGCGGAGTGATCCAGCCGCCGACGATCCCTGGCGCCCTGGCCTACATGGGCCTCTCGCCAGAGGAGTGCGGCCAGGACGGCACCGACTACGACTGGGCGCACGCCACCGCACCGGTCTTGGCCGGTCCCATCGCCTCGGGCACGGCCTGACCGCCCCGACAACCTTCTATGACGGGAGAAACAACCATGGCGCTTTTTCCAGTGCAGGGCATCGTCGAGGGCGACTTCGTCGTCGTGCTCGTGACGGCGGACGACGCCGACCCGATGACCGCGGTGGCCCAAGCCATCGCCCACCACGGGATCGGCACCCGCGTGGCGGCTCAGGACCGCCCGCTCAAGGTGCGCTACCAAGGCAAGGTCCTCGCCGACACGGCCACGATCGCCGACACGGGGTGCGCTCCGATGGACGTCCTCGAGGTCATCTACGGATGAACGGGACGACACGCTTCGTGAACGCGGCATACCTGGACGACCTCTGGGAGGGCGACCTTCTCGATGTCGAGGTGGACGGCGAGCAAGTGCTGCTGGCCCACCTGGACGGCGGCGAGATCAAGGCCTACCAAGGCATGTGTCCGCACCAGGAGGTCCTGCTCGCCGACGGCGCGTGGGACCCGGACAGCAATGTCCTGATCTGCGCCGGCCACCGGTGGGAGTTCGACTTGGCCACTGGCAAGGGACTCAACCCCACGGGCTGTCAGCTGTACGAGTTCGCCGTCCGGGTGGTGTCCGACGAGATCCGCGTGGGCATCCCCGACGACGGCGAACGCCACCACAACCGGTTCCAGACCTAGGCCCCCTACGCTCGGAAAGGTTCACCCATGGATTCGCAAACGAAGATGGTGGGTCCGGTGATTCGCGGCATGGACGCCAATCTTGCCGATGCCGTGATCGACGCGATCGAGGTCGACAACCCGGACGCGGAGGTCCTCGTCGACGACCAGGGCGGCTACATCCGCATCATGACGCCCAACGTGTGTCGGTTGACGCGTGCCAGCCTCGAAGAGGCGCTCGGGCGCACCTTCCAGTTGCACCAGTTGGAACCGCAGCTGGCGGGTTTCGCCGGCCGCATGAAGCTCACAGACGACGACGTCGTCTGGTTTCTCGAGAGGCAGGACTGACCCATGGCCACGACCCAGCGCAAGCCACCCAAGACGTGGAGCCTGCTCGGCGACGTCAAGCGGCGCCCGAGCGCCTACGAAGCGACCGCGGCGAAGTGCAACTACCACTTCCGGCGCGAGCCTGCGCCGTTCGAAATGGACCCGCAGGCGCCCTTCAACCTCTTCTACCTGAAGAACCGCGAGGGCTCAGCGTTCAATGTCGACGACTGGGAGGGGTTCCGCGACCCTGCCAAGCTCATGTACTCGGACTACGTGATGCTCCAGCACGACCGGGAGACCTACGTCGACCTGCTCACCGACCACCATGAGGACGCCGAGTCGGTGTCGGCTCTGGACCCCGCCTGGGTCACGACCCTTCGTGACCTCTTCGTGCCGTTGCGCTTCCCGCTACACGTCCTGCAGATGACCGGGCTCTACGTCGGACAGATGGCCCCCTCGGCCTTCATCATCAACTGCTCCAACTTCCAGGCCGCCGACGAGCTGCGCCGCATCCAGCGCATCGCGTACCACACCAAGGCCCTGGCAGATGCTCACGACGCGTCGTTTGCCGAGACGGCCGCGGCCCGGGACCCGTGGGAGCACGGCGCCGCTTGGCAGCCGCTGCGTGAGGTGCTCGAGCGCCTTCTGGCTGTTCGCGACTGGGGAGAGGCGTTCGTCGCGCTCAACGTCGCGGTGAAGCCGGTCCTCGACTCCGTCGTCAACCAACAGCTCTCCGAGCTGGCGGCCCGCAACGGCGACGAGTACCTGTCGTTGCTGATGGCCGAGTTCCAACTGGACGCCCAACGCAGCCAGGACTGGACGGCAGCGCTTCTCCGGTATGCCGTGAAGCACGACCCCGCGATGGCCGACGTGGTCGGCGGCTGGCTGGAGGCGTGGCAGCCCCGAGCCGACGCCGCAGTGGTGGGCCTGGCGGCTCTGTTCGGTGGGGCCACGCATCCGATCGAGCCCGCGCAGGTGGTGGACGCGGCCTCGGCGGCTCGGCAGGGCGTCATCCACGCGGCTGGACTGTGACGACCGTCGACCCACTCGTGGTTGATGTCCCGGACGCCACCCCGCATCGGGTGACGGTCGTCGGCAGCGGCACCTCCTTTGAGGTGCTGCCGGGCGAGCGCCTGCTGAGCGCCGCACGCCGGGCGGGCATCTGGCTGCCGTTCGAGTGCGGCTGGGGCAGCTGCGGAACCTGCAAGGTGACCGTCGTTGAGGGCGAGACCAAGTTGCTGTATGCCGCGGCGTCGGCGGTCGACCCGCGGGACGGTCGCCGGCGCCGGGTCCTGGCCTGTCAGTCCACGCCCACGGCGGACCTGAAGATCAGGGTGGCGCAGTCCTCGGACTCGTCCACTTCCCGGCCGCCCGTCGTGGACCACTTCGGGCAACTCGTGGCCCGTGAGGACCTCGGTCCCGACGTCGCCCGCTTCCGGTTCAGCATCGGCGCCGAGGCGGCATACCGGCCGGGTCAGCACGCCATCCTCGACCTCGGCGCGGGGCTGCGCCGCTGCTATTCGATGGCCGGCCTGCCCGGCTCATCCGAAGTCAGCTTCATCGCCAAGCGGTATGCCGGGCGGCCGGGCAGTGAACGCCTGTTCTGCGTGGCCGAGGGCGAGCAGGTCCCGATGGAACTCCCCTACGGCGACATGTTCCTGCGCGAGGGGGACGACCCGGTCGTCCTCGTCGCCGGTGGGACGGGCGTCTCAGCCATCCTGGCGATGACCACCCAACTAGCCATGCTTGCGGGCGGCGCCGACCACCACGGACGAGCCGTGCACGTGTTCTACGGCGCCGGCGCCACCTCCGAGTTGGTCTGCTGGGATGAGCTGGGCAGGGCCACGGCGTCCCTCAGGAACGGGCACCTGCACGGTGCCCTGCTGGACGCGCCAGGCGACTGGCACGGGACCACCGGCTTCGTCACGACAGCACTGGCCGAGCACCTCCCCGGCCTGACGGACGCGATGTTCTATGTCGCCGGGCCGCCGCCCATGACCAACGCCACGCTGGCCCTGTTGAGAGACAATGGGATCGAGCTCGACCGAATCCACTACGACAGCTTCGGCTAGCTACTTCGACCTGAAGAAAAATGGGTGGCCGGTGATTGACGGGTATCCGGCCTTCGATCCTCCACGGGTTGATCGGTGCCCTGGGACTGACTAGCTGGCCAGTGCACCGATCTTGACCAGGTTGTGTGCGAAGACCCCCTGGGTCTGGGAGATGTCGAACACGTACGCCTGGGCGAAGGCCACGATCCTGCGCCGTTCCTCGGCCTGTTTGGACGTGTCCTCCGCAGTCACGTCCACCTCGACCATGCGCACCACCGGCGCGAGGATCGCGATGCCCTTCTCACCCTTGGAGACGGGGCGTGAGGAACATCGGAACGAAAAGTCACGTTAGTGACTGGCTGGGCGTTGCACCCGTTGGATCGAAGCTGACGCTCGGGGATGATCCCGGTCGTGTCCAAGTAACGACCGTCAGATGAGCACAGCCGCCCAGTAGCGACCACTGTCAATGTCCGAGTTCGTCTGCACAGCGACCTGGTCGTTTGGCACGGATTGCAAATGAGTTCGGACTTTTGGCGTGTCTGTGCTCGTCTGCACGATCTGGAATCTGTTCGATACTCCCAGTGGCTCAGGCTTGCTGTTGCTGCCTCGCATAGTCGCTCAGCGCAACACAGAGAGGGTCGCCACGCCCACATAAACATCGACGGAGCCAGGACACGTGCAGAGGAACTCGGACATCCGTGCAGTCGAACTCGAAAACTGACAACCACGGGCCTGCTCGCCCAGCTCTCGTGTGTGAGAAACGATGTCAAGAAGTTGAGGTGCTCAACAACCCGCAAGGGCCATTTTCTGTACGGGCCCGGTCGTTAGCGTGACTTTTCGTTCCGATGTTCCAACTAGCCGCAATTGCATCTGGTGGGCTACTGCGGTCAGTCCGCACATGACACACGATGTCGCCCATCACCGCAGGT
>PMJN01000412.1 GCA_003157445.1 Micrococcales bacterium | reverse complement strand
CGGCGGCCAGGTCCTGCCTGGTGCAGATCGACGTCGGAGTCGATCTGCACGCGCGCGGCGTCTGTGCCTTCGGGGGGGTGTGGGTCGTGCACTGGCGCGACCTCCATACCTGGACGGGCTCGCAGGCCAAAGGGCACCGCGAGGGATTCAGGTAGGGACTGTTGGCCACTCCGCTCGGAGTGACAGTTTGGGTACGGCGAGCCCCACCGCCGGTGCTACCGCCGCAGTTTACACATCAGGATCGGTTCAACGAACTTGTACCAACGAAGCTTTTGGTTCTCTGCTTGCGCCACTCTCGCCAGGTCAACCAGGCGATGAACGCGTCGAAGATGGTCAAGGCGCTCAGCGCGAGTGTGGGTGACGCAGCGATCCGGTACAACTGGTATCCGATGAAGATCAGCAGGAAGGCGATCATCCAGGGGTAGGCCCATATCTGGTTGCGTAGCAGCGCGGCCACTAGCACGATCTTGGTGATGCCGTGCAGAAGCAGGTACACCGCGGCGAACGTGACGGCCGAGCCCGTCAGTCCGTGCGCATAGCCCAGCAGGTGGCCGGCGATGAAGTCGTGGGGATCTTCGGACAGCTCGTGTTGGGTCAGCGCCGCGGCCAACTGGTTGATCGTCGCCGGGGTGACGGCGAGCAGGAGCAGTCCGCCGATGGTTTCCAGTAGGCCGTCGAGCCCTTTGAGGATGATCCCGATTTCGAACAAGCGGTCGAGCGGGTCTGCAGGTTTGAATCGGCTCACGATGCTGAGGGGTTATCTGACGGACGGTCCACAGCGTCAAGATAGACCCCGAGGGCGAAGTTGGACAGTGACCCGGACCTGGGTTGGACGTGGTGGCCCCTAGACAGCCATACCGCACTGCCGCGTCACGGACGTACCGTTGTCCTGGAGGCATGCGACGGACGATCCGATCACTCTTGACGATCCGGACACCGTGCCCACCCAGTACTGGCACGTGCTCGGGGACTGTCGAGTCCAATGCGACGTGTGCCCTCGGGCCTGTCAGCTGCACCAGGGTCAGCGAGGGCTGTGATTCGTGCGGGGTCGCGTCGACGACCAGATCGTCCTGACGTCCTATGGCCGCCTGAGCGGATCATGCATGGACCCCATTGAGAAGAAGCCGTTCAACCATTTCCTGCCCGGCAGCGCAGTCCTGTCGTTTGGCACTGCGGGCTGCAACCTGGCCTGCAGGTTCTGCCAGAACTGGGACATCTCCAGGTCGCGAGAGATCGACACCATGGCTGACTGCGCGACTCCGGAAGCTGTCGCCCGCGNNCCGCGATGTCGCAGTGTCGCGTTCACCTACAACGACCCCGTGATCGTCTGGGAGTATGCCGCCGACGTGGCCGATGCCTGCCACCGTATCGGGATCAAGGCGATGGCGGTCACCGCCGGCTACATGTGCCCCGAGCCGCGAGCCGCGTTCTACAGTCACATCGATGCTGCCAACGGTGACATCAAGGGGTTCACGCAGGACTTCTATCATCGAACCTGCGCCGCGCGGGTGGCCGACGTGCTGGATACGTTGTGCTACCTGCGGCACGAGACCGAAGTGTGGCTGGGGATCACCACCTTGCTGATCCCTGGACGTAACGACTCAGCTGAAGAGATAGACGCCGAAACCGCCTGGATCGCGACCGAGCTCGATACCGATATGCCGCTGCACTTTTCCGCTTTCCACCCGGCAAACAAGATGATGGACGTTCCGAGTACCCCGGCGGCCACACTGACCCGCGCCCGGCGCATCGCTCTTGGTAACGGGCTGCGGTACGTCTACACCGGCAACGTGCACGACACGGAGGGTGGCACGACCACCTGTCCGGGCTGCGGCGCCGAGGTTATAGTCCGCGACTGGTACGCCATATCCGCCTACCTGCTGGAAGACGACGGGACGTGCCGCGTGTGCGGCACACAGATCCCGGGCGTGTACGACGGCCCGGCTGGTCGATGGGGCGGGCGCCGCCTGCCGGTGTCTGTCGCCTACCAAAGGCGGTGGGCGCGGTGCGGAGTCCGGCTCCGTGCGGCCGGCGGCAGTCGCAGGTTGGTTCTATCCCGGCGATCCCGGCGATCCCGACGAGCTCACCGTGAGCGTTGACACGCTTCTCGCGCAGGCGCGACTACGGACAGATGCATCTCTGCCAGCCGGTTCGAGTGGTGGTCCCCCACACCGGCTACGGCTACTCGGGTTCGGTGGCGGCGTCGGCATACAAACCCTTGCGCCATCGTTGCGTGCGTCGTGCCGCTGTACTGGGTCCGGTCCACTACGTCCCGCTGACCGGCATTGCCGTGGCGTCGGCGGGAATGTTCGCCACCCCGATCGGCCAGGTGCCGGTGGAGGTCCATACCTGCATCGCCCTGGCCGAACGACACGACTGCGGCAAAGTCGACGATCATCCTCACGGACCGGAGCGCTCACCGAGGTTCAGCTGCCGTTCCTGCAGCGCGTGCTGGAGCGCAGGTTTCCGACGTACTGGACACGGTCTGCGCCGACGCCGACGAGCTAGCGGTTGTCAGCACCGATCTGTCCCACTACCTCGATCAGGTGAGCGCACAACGACGCGATCGCCATGCCGCCCAAGGCGTTCTGGACCGGGATGTCACTGCGATTGGTCATAGCGACCTCTGCGGCGTGTTCGCTCTGCGTGGTCTGCTGCGCTGGGCGCGCCGGCCAGCGCTGGACGCGCGACTGCTCCACCGTGCCAGCTCTGCCGACGCTTTAGGAGCCTCGGGGCGGGTGGTCGGCTATGCCGCGTTCGCCTTCCTGTCCTCTGTGGGGCCTTAGCTCACGAGTGGTGTCTCCGGAGGAAATCTGGCAGGGGTAGTGCTTGAATCGAGAGAGCGCTCATGCTCGTGGGCGTGCGGACATTGACGATGTCAGGACGGCGCCCCATCTTGGAGCAACCATGGCCAGCAAGGTAATGGCACGCAGGAGCCGGAGAGCAGATGTCCCACTGGCCTGGACGTCGGTGCTGGCGGTGATGGCTCACCACGATCACGTGTCGTACGGTCTTGGCGCCATCCTTGACGCGTCATGTGCGCGGGGGCAAGGGTCGAGGTGATCTGTCTGAGCCACGCCCGGGTCTGGACGATGGACGAAGCGCCCGCAGACCTTGCCACACTGCGTGGGGCCGAGCAGGCCCGCGCAGCTGAGGTGCTTGGCCCGAACCGGGTCCAGATGCAGGACTGTGCTAACGAAAGGCGGGGCGAGGCGTGCCAGATGAAGCTGGCCACCGAAGTGGTCGTCGCCGCGCACTACTGTCACCCCGACGGGCTGTTGGCCTTTGACACCCCTGCGCTGAGCGATCACCTCGAGCATGTGGCCGCGACCTCGGCCGGGCTGCTGGCTGCTGAGACCCTTGACCTGCCCGTTCTGGGCTGGACCCTGTCCGAGACGGTCGCGGCCCAGCTGAGCCGGCAGTTCGGCACCAGCTTCCTCCGGCAGCGCCTGGCCAGCCGGGCAGAAGCAGTCAAGGCCACGCCCAGCGCCGCGAGGCACCGGCTGGAGATACTCGCCGACACCCAGAGCCTATGTTGGCTCCGGGCCTAGGGGATCGCGGCGAGCCCGTGGGCGATCCGCAACGCGGTTGGGATCCGGGCCCATTCCACGTGGGCATCTCCGGATGGCGTTACCCACCTTGGCGCGGGGTCTTCTACCCGCCCGGACTCGTCCAGGCACGCGAGCTCGAGTATGCCTCGCGCTCGCTGGCATCGGTCGAGGTCAACGGCTCGTTCTATGCACTTCAGCGACCAAGCTCCTACCAACAGTGGCGCGCACAGACGCCGCCCGGCTTCGTCTTCTCGCTCAAGGGCCCGCGGTTCGTCACGCACATGAAGAAGTTGGTCGATGTCGAGGTGCCGCTGGCCAACTTCTTCGCCTCAGGACTACTGCTTCTGGGCGACCAGCTGGGGCCGGTCCTATGGCAGTTGCCGCCAACGCTGAGCTTTGAGGCAGACCGTCTCTGCGCGTTCTTCGCACTGCTGCCGCGCACCACGCGCCAGGCTGCACAGCTGGCGACCCAGCATGACCGAAGACTCGACGGGCGAGCCGTGACCACCACAGACGTCGACCGACCGTTGCGGCACGCGCTGGAGGTGCGGCACATCTCGTTCCAGAGTGTCGAGCTCGTAAGTCTGCTGCGCGATCACGACATCGCGCTGGTGTGTGCCGACTCGGCAGGCAAGTGGCCAGCGCTGGACGACGTGACGTCCGACTTCGTGTACGTGCGGCTACACGGCGACCAGGCGCTGTACGTCAGTGGCTACGGCGATCCCGCACTGGACCGTTGGGCTGCACGCGTGCGCACGTGGCAAATGGGGGGCACACCGAGCGACGGGCGCACGCTGGGCCCGGCGGCACCCGTGCGCGAGCGCGAGGTGTTTGTGTACTTCGACAACGACGCGAAGGTTCACGCACCGTTCGATGCCATGGCGCTCGCAAACCGGCTTGGTGTCCACAGGCTGCAGCAGCCCGTGTGAGGCAGGCTCATCTGTCGACTTCGACGCGGCCCAGCCAGTCGTCGCCTATCTGGTCATCATCAGAACTGCAGCGCCCCGCACGCGCCCCTGGGCGAGGTCACGCAACCCCTGGTCTGCCTGCTCGAACGGGACGGGTGTTGTCGTGACCTGGACCCCGAGGCGCTGCGCCAAAACCATGAACTCCTCGCCGTCGCGGCGGGTGTTGCTGGTCACGCTACAGACGGTTCGCTCCTGGAACAGATGGCGCTGATAGTTCAGAGCCGGAATGTCGCTCATGTGGATGCCGGCCAGGGCCAACGTCCCGTTGGGGCCCAGGGACTCCAGTGCAAGTGGCACCAGCGCTCCGGCCGGCGCGAATATGATCGCCGAGTCCAGGAGTACTGGTGCCGGGTCGAACGGTCCACCCACAGAGGCCGCGCCCAGCCGCGTGGCGAGCTCGCGAGCCTCTTCGCCGCGGGTCAGTACGTGCACCTCCGCGCCCTGGGCGATGGCCACCTGCGCGGCCAGGTGCGCGCTTGCGCCGAACCCGTAGATCCCGAGCCGACCTCCTGCAGGCAGCTGTGCGCGCAGCAGAGAGCGGTAGCCAATGATCCCCGCGCACAGTAGCGGTGCGGCCTGCTCGTCAGTAAACGACGTAGGTATCCGGTAGGCGAAATCCTCCGGTACCACAGCGAACTCGCCATATCCCCCGTCCGCGTCCCATCCGGTGTACTTCGACTCCTGGCACAGGTTCTCGCGACCGGATCGGCACCACCTGCATACCCCGCACGTGTGCCTCAACCAGGCGATGCCGATGCGGTCGCCTGCCAGGAAACGGTCGGCACCCTCTCCGAGCTGGACGACCTCGCCGACTACCTCGTGCCCGGGGACCACCCTGGCGTGGCGAGGTTGCAGCTCACCCTCAGCCAGGTGCAGGTCGGTGCGGCAGACTCCGCAGGCCCGGACCCGGACAAGCACCTCGCCTCGGGTAGGAACCGGCACTGGACGCTCGACCAAGGCCAGCGGGGACTGATTGATCGGCTGGGGGTCGCATACCACCCAGGCACGCATCTTGTTCGTCACGAAGTCCTCCGCATCGTCGCTGGGCCGATAACTCAGTATCGATGAAATTCTGAAGATACGAGCGTCTAACCGTTGCTCGGGGCAACCAAATCTGTTTAGGCTCCGCTCATGAGAGATCTGGCCCGAGCCAGAGAGGGGCTCGCCACCAATTCAGGACATGACCAGGCGCGCGAGCGTCTGATGCGTCAGTACGCCGCGATTGCCCCAGGATCGCCTGTACGACTCACCAAACGCACCTCCAACCTCTTTCGATCTCGCGAGCGGAGCGGCGGTCCGGGTCTGGACGTGTCGGGTCTGGACAAGGTCATCTCGGTCGATCCGGTATTGCGCATCGCCGAGGTCCAGGCCATGACCACCTATGAGCGTCTTGTAGACGCAACCCTGGCCCACGGACTGATGCCACTGGTCGTGCCGCAGCTGAAGACCATCACCATCGGTGGCGCGGTGACCGGCCTGGGCATCGAGTCCAGCAGCTTCCGAAATGGGTTGCCCCACGAGTCCGTGCGCGAGATGGAGATCTTGACCGGCGCGGGCGAAATTGTCGTGGCACACCCTGTGGGCGAGCACAGCGATCTGTTCCACGCCTTTCCCAACTCCTACGGGACCCTGGGCTACGCCTTGCGTCTGGTCATCGACCTTGAGCCGATCCATCCCTTCGTGCGGCTGCGCCATCTCCGTTTCCCGACCCTGGAGGCGCTGACCGGCGCCGTCGCGCAGATTATGCAGGAGAAGGCGTTTGACGGTGAGCCGGTCGATTTTCTGGACGGGACGGTCTTCGACGCTGAGGACGCCTACCTAACGATGGGCTCGTGGGCCGACACCGTGCCGTACACCTCTGACTACACC
>PMJN01000494.1:856-2994 GCA_003157445.1 Micrococcales bacterium | reverse complement strand
GTGACCCACACAGACCAAACTACGGTGTTGCCGCCAGAGACTGCCCGCCCGTCATCCCTTCAGGGGCCGGGTCGAGGTTGAACACCGGCACCCGGTGCCGATCCCGCACCCCAGACCAGGCCAGGCCCGCGCGCACGTCATCTCATCAGTGGTCACCATCACAGTCACTGCAGCCGAGGGGGCCTCGCCCCAGGACGTCGCTGACAGTTCCGTGCACACAGCCGAGCCCGACTCGTCTGCCAACAGTGAGAACATCTGCCGTTTCACTGCCCAGACCCCGGCTGCCTGCCTACTGCGAAGCTGAGCGCCGCAAGCGTGAGGCTGTGGCGCGATCGCCCACCTCTACATCGGGAGGGTAGGTGACCTCCTCCAGACTCAGCCCATGGGCCGGCATCACGACCACGCCCGGGTGACGTCGTCCGACATCCAGAACTTGAGCCGGCCACTCGACCGGCTGTCGTCCCTCCCCCACCGGGATCATCGCGCCCACCAGCGCGCGGACCATCGAGCGACAGAACGCATCGGCCACGACCTGGGCCTCCAGCACTCCGTCACCGGCGCGGACCCAGGAGAAGTCGAGCAGAGTGCGAATCGTCGTCGCGCCATCTCGCTTCTTGGCGAAGGCTGCAAAGTCGCGCAACCCCAGCAGATGCTGACTGGCCGCATGCATCGAGGCAACGTCCAGGGATCGGCGGTGGATGACTGTGTCGCCGCGGCGCAGTGGATCCAGCAGCGGTGGGTTGTCGCAAAGGCGGTAGAGGTAGCGGCGCTGACTTGCCGAGAACCGGGCGTTGAAGCCCTCTGGCGCCACCGAGACGCGGTGGATGACCACATCAGCGGGCAGTACGCCGTTGAGCCTGGCCAGTGCGGACTCAGCCGGGCAGCGAGCGGATCGGCCGGGCAACATCGCCCACCCGGCAGGATCAACGTCCGCGTGAGCTACTGCGCCCCGCGCGTGGACCCCTGCATCAGTGCGTCCGGCAACGACAAGGCGCACAGGCTTGGACGCTCGCAGGATCAGGGTCAGCGCCCTTGAGAGCTCAGTCTCGACAGTCCGTTTGCCGGGTTGCATCGCCCACCCGGAGAAGGCCGCCCCGTCATAGCCGAAGTCGAGGCGAATGCGCAGAGATGACGCGAGCCCGCCACCCCCGGCAGGGGTAGCGGGCTCGTTGTCGTTCACAGTGGCAGGCTAGCCAACGCCGTCCGCCAGCAGATCGGGCTCAGGCCTTCTCTGCATCAATCTCGGTGACCGCAGGTGCAGCGGCCTCAGTTACTACAGCCTCGCCCACAACCTCATCAGCGCTCACATCGACCTCGGCGACGGTCGCCTCAGCCTCTGTGGTCTCCGCCTCAACGGACGCAGCGGTCCTCTTGGCTGCCGCAGCCTCAGTGGCCTTCTTGGCTGCACGTTTGGTTGCAGCCTCGGCTTCGGCCACGGTGGCCTTCTTGGGTGAAAGCGGCTCACGCACCAGCTCGATCACGGCCATGGGGGCGTTGTCGCCCTTGCGGTTCCCGATCTTGATGATGCGGGTGTAGCCACCCGGACGCTCGGCCATGTCGGGCGCAATCTCGGTGAAGAGACGGTGCACGACGCCCTTGTCACGAACGACCGTGAGGACACGGCGACGAGAGTGCAGGTCGCCGCGCTTGGCAAAGGTGACCAGCCGCTCGGCCAAAGGACGCAGGCGCTTGGCCTTGGCCGCGGTGGTCGTGATCTGGTCGTGCTCGAACAGCGAGGTGGCCAAGTTGGCCAGGATCAGCCGCTCGTGGGCCGGACCGCCGCCGAGACGGGGGCCCTTAGTTGGCTGGGGCATGTTGTGGTTCTCCTGTAGGTCTCTGACCGATCCGTTTTCAGCGGTTCAGTCGCACAGCAAATGAGTCGGTCAGTACTGTTCGTCTTCGGCGAACGCCGAGTCGTCTTCTACGTCGTCGTCATAACGGTCGACAATGGCGCTCGGGTCGAACCCGGGCGGGCTGTCCTTGAGCTGCAGGCCCATGCCCACAAGCTTGGCCTTGACCTCGTCGATCGACTTTGCACCGAAGTTGCGGATGTCGAGCAGGTCCGCCTCGCTGCGTCCGAGAAGCTCACCGACGGTATGGATGCCCTCACGCTTGAGGCAGTTGTAGGACCGGACCGT
>PMJN01000494.1:0-810 GCA_003157445.1 Micrococcales bacterium | reverse complement strand
GACTCGCGTGGCCTCGACCTTGTAGGTCACTGCCAGCACAGGCGAGTAGATTGAGTCGATCGGGATGCGACCGATCTCGGCGTCTCCGGACTTGTTCTGCTGGGCAGAGACGTAGCCGCGGCCGCGCTCCACGGTCAGCTCCATCTCGAGCTTGCCCTTGCCGTTCAGCGTGGCGATGTGAAGCTCCGGGTTGTGTACCTCCACACCCGCCGGCGGGGCGATGTCGGCGGCGGTGACCGCACCCGGGCCCTGCTTGCGCAGATACATGACCACAGGCTCGTCGTGCTCACTGGAGACGACCAGGCCCTTGATGTTGAGGATGATCTCGGTGATGTCTTCCTTCACACCGGGGACCGTGGAGAACTCGTGGAGCACGCCGTCCACGCGCAGGCTCGTCACGGCCGCACCCGGGATGCTCGAGAGCAAGGTGCGGCGCAGGGAATTGCCCAGCGTGTAGCCGAAGCCAGGTTCGAGCGGCTCAATGACGAACCGTGAGCGGGCATCGGTGACGACGTCTTCACTGAGGGTGGGGCGCTGTGCAATCAGCACTGTTTCTTTCCTTCCCACGGGCGACCGCTATTTGACGCCCGTGATGCTGCGGGACATGACTCCCGCGGCCGCCGCACCTCTGTCTGTAGCAGGCGACCCTGTCAAAGCCCGCATGCCGGGCGGCTGGTTGCCCAGCCACCCGGCATGGCGGTGATCAGTTCTTCGAGTAGAGCTCGACGATCAGCTGCTCATTAACCTGCGTGTCGATGACGGCACGCGCGGGCAGTGTGTGAATGAGGATGCGCATCTGCGTCGGGATGG
>PMJN01000070.1 GCA_003157445.1 Micrococcales bacterium | reverse complement strand
GTTGAATCGGAAGATCAAGACCGCCGCCGGAGTAAGGGCCATGACGATGGCGGCGATCGTGGCCGCGGCCGGCCCGAACGAGCGCTTCACGGCGACGAACAGGACGCCAACCGTGGCCACGCCGGCCAGCGCCTCTGGCAGCAGGACCGTCCATGAGTTGAGACCGAACAGCCTGACCGTTCGATCTCCCCACAGCTCTCGCCACCACCTGGTAGCGGCGGGAGTGCCGATCCAGACTGCGGCGTCCAGACCTATACCCGAGGGCCCGGTAACGCCCGTGCCGACGAACATCTCCTCGCTGACCTGGGACCCCAGGCTCTCGCCGAACATGTAGAACTTGGGCCGCCTCTCGGCCGGCATCGCCATCAGACGTTTGACGATGCCGTTGATCACCATCCGGGTCTGGTGAGTGGCAAGGTCCACCTTCGTGAGAGACAAAGCCGACGGCAGCACGGAGTACTGGATGCCAACTGACGCGCAGTCTCCGCGAGTGAGGTATTCGAATGTCTCGCAGGCGACGTAGTTGATGTACCCCGAACCAGTGGGGGAGAAGATCGCGAACGCGGACCTCTCCAGAGCGTGAGTGCGGTCGATCTCGGCGAGGAGGAGCTCAGCTCGTTCTTCCGCCGTGGCCGCACTGTCGAGCGGGGAGTACACCCGGATCGGCTGCTGGGCAGGCTCACCGATGACGTCGGCGATTGCGTCGGCCGTCAGCGTCATCGACAGCCACCGGGCGGACTCCCTGGACTGGTCGGTCCACGGAATCAACGACTCCGGGCTGCCGGTGACCTCCGGCAGTGACGGAGGCACACTGTGTGCGCCGTCGATGGCGCTGCCGGGCTTGGTCAGCATCTTGTTCACCAGGACCACTGCCCCCCAGCCGGCTGCGCCCAGGACTCCGAACGATCCGAGTCTTCCCAACGAGCGGTGATCCTGCGCTCTACCGCCCAACACGGCGGCGGCCACTTTGGCAGCCCTGCCGCTGAGCGCCGTCTCGGCTCGGGCCACCGCAACCAGCGCTAGGGTGACCGCCAGGCCGGACGCGGCGGCCTTGGCTGGCGAGACCTCGCGATGCACGTTCTCAAGGTCCTCACCGGCCTTGAGGTCATCGCCAACGTCCCAGTCGTGCGCACCGGTACTGCTCCCACCTGGACGCGATATCGCATACCCGGCCGCGGCACCAAGAACGGCGGTCCCGATCGCCAGGGGCCGCCCTGCTCGCTGGCCGCGGAGGCACTCCAAAGCATCAGCGACAAGCCCACACGCGGCGGCGGCCATCGTGGTCGTCGCGCTGAGCCGCACCAGCGCNNGGCCTCCCGACTCGTGCTCCTGTGGCGGGCAGACTCGGCTTATGACCAGTCCCGTCAGGAAAGCGGCACCATCGACCAAAGCGCCGGTGGCCACACGGCCGTTCAGGGATTCGCGAGCGGTGGGCAACCGGTCGGCGGTGGAGCGCAGGAACGAATGCGCCGTTGAGCTCCACCCATATGCCGAGGCCGCAGCGACCCCCGTGATGATCGCCTGGTCGCGGGTGCCGCGGGACAACAAGTTGGGTTGATATGACATGCCGGTGGCATATGCGCCCAGAAGAAGGCCGGCTCGGGCCGAGATGTCCAACTCTGCGATATGGAACCGACCGTTGTCCATCATGCCTACATCGTGCCCGCCCGAACTGCCAGAAAGTAGGTTGAAGGACGGCGAAATAGGTCGCCGACGACTGTGCCAAATGGCCGATGGTGGAGGATGTCTGTCATGGACCTCACCGCCGTGACGAAACTGGTCTCCGGCGAGGGCTGGGGTCTGTTGCAGTCTCTGCCTCCCTATGACGAATCTACGGCCATGTCCCTGGGCGAGGGGTTGCGCACTGCCGGGTTCGACGCCGACCTAGTGGCAGCGGCTTTGACTCAGTCTCGGCTGCGAGCCAAGGGTCACGAAAAGTTCGGGGAGTTCGCCGACGGGATGTTGTTCACCGCCGACGGTCTGGAGCAAGCCACGAGGCTGGAGATCGCAGCCCGCCATGCACAACGTTTCCGCGGGGCCGGGATTCGTCAGGTGTTCGACCTCGGCTGTGGCATCGGGGCCGACGCGATGGCCATCGCCGGGCTGGACCTCAAGGTGACTGCCATCGACGCCGACGAGGTGACCGCGACGCTGGCCGGGGTCAACTTGCGGCACTGGCCCGGAGCCTCAGCATTCATCGGAACCGCCGAGGGAACCCAGCTGCCGAGCGGTGAGGGCGCGCGACATACCGGAGCATGGCTCGACCCTGCGCGGCGTACCCCAGGTGTCACAGACGCACGCGGCAAGACCCGGCGAGTATTCAAGCTGGACGCCATCTCGCCCACCTGGTCGACGGTGCAGTCCATAGCGCAGTCGCTGCCGGCCACCGGAGCCAAGCTCTCGCCCTCATTCCCGCACGGCGCGATCCCGGCCGGCACCGAAGCCCAGTGGACATCACTGAATGGCGAGGTACTTGAGTGCGCGATCTGGTGGGGCCCACTGGTGAACAGGGTCGGCCGCTCAGCGTTGGTGATCGGCTCGCAAGGACGGTCATGGACCGTACGTGAAGCCGACGCGGGCGGTGCCAGTGGTGCCGCTCCGGTCGCGTCATCGCTGGGCCAGATCGGTGCCTGGCTCTACGAACCCGACCGTGCCGTCATCCGGGCCGGACTGACTGGAGCACTGACCTCCGCCGTCGAAGGCTTCGAGCTCGACTCAGGCGTCGGCTATGTGACCTCTGACAAGCGTGTCGACGTCGGCTATGCCCGGCGGTTCGCGGTGACCGAGTCCATGCCGTTGAACGTCAAGGCTCTACGCGCATGGCTGCGCGACCGCGACGTCGGCCGCGTGACGATCAAGAAGCGCGGTGTGGCGCTGGATGCCGACGAGCTACGTCGGCAGCTGAGACTGTCCGGATCGGTCGAGATGACGCTGGTGCTGACTCGGGTGAAGAACCAGCAGGTATGTCTGGTGGTCCGCCCAGCCTGACCGGCAGTGCCTGCAGCCTCTGGGCAGGTGGCCCGCGCGCTAGGCTTCGCGCAGTAACCGGTGGCACCGGATGAGCCGCTCTCGCCACCACTGTTCCCTGTCGGCAGGCGCCTGCCACCGTTCAAGCAGCTCATGATCCATCGTGAGGTCCCGCAGCACAATCGAGCCTGCGGCTGGCACGAGCGAGTCATCGGTGACATCGCCGGCCAGTAGCTCCACCGTGCTGAGTCCGCAGGCGAACGGTAGCTCAGGCAGGGCCGCAGCCAAGGCAAGGCCCGCCCGAATGCCGACGCTGGTGTCCAGTGCACTGGACACCACTGTCGGGAGCCCACACTCCTGCGCGATCGCGAGAGCGGATCGCACTCCCCCCAGAGGCGCCACCTTCACCACAATCACGTCTGCGGCCTCTTCGCGCACCACCCGCATCGGATCCTCCGCCTTCCGGATCGACTCGTCGGCCGCGACCAGGACGTCAATGCCATTGTGCGCCAATGCAACTCGCAACAGGGCAAGCTCTTCGACAGTGGCACACGGCTGCTCGGCATACTCCAGCCCATATACCGTGAGTCTGCCCAACGCATCCACCGCCTCGTGGACGGTCCACCCTCCGTTGGCGTCCACGCGGATCCGCGCTCCCGGTCCCATCACGGCCCTGACCTCGGCGACCCGGTCGAGATCGTCCCGGAGCCGCTGACCCAACTCGGCGACCTTGACCTTGGCCGTCGTGCACCCCTCGTACACCGCCAGGATGCCGGGGACCTCAACAACGGGCACTGCGGGCACCGTCGCGTTCACGGGCACCGCGCGACGAACGGGGTCCGGCCACCCGACCCATCCGGCCTCGAATGCCGCCGCCAACCATCGGGAGGACTCGAGATCGTCATACTCCGGGAACGGCGCGAACTCGCCCCACCCCTTCGGGCCGGCGATCAACGCCGCCTCGCGCACCGTCACGCCCCTGAACCTGACCCGCATCGGAATCTGCACCACCGCCAACGTGTCGAGCGCTTCGGCGAGGTCGGGCACTAGCAAGGACGTCATGCGGCATATTCTCGCTGACGTGAGCGAACAGAGTGTAAGCGAGATCTTCGACCCGACCGCGTGGACCGTCGTGGAAGGTTTCGACCTGACTGACATCACCTACCACCGTGCCAGGGCGACAGGCGCCGTGCGGATCGCCTTCAACCGGCCGCAGGTGCGCAACGCGTTCCGCCCGCACACGGTCGACGAGCTGTATCGGGCGCTGGACCACGCTCGTATGTCCCCCGACATCGGCACCGTGCTGCTGACTGGCAACGGCCCCAGCCCGAAGGACGGAGGTCGGGCGTTCTGCTCCGGCGGGGATCAACGGATCCGGGGACGTAGCGGTTATCAGTACGCAGACGGCGAGACAGTGGACACCGTTGACACCGCTCGGGTTCAGGCACAGGGTGGGCGTCTGCACATTCTTGAGGTGCAGCGTCTCATCCGCACCATGCCCAAGGTTGTCATTGCGGTGGTCAACGGTTGGGCGGCAGGCGGTGGGCACTCTCTGCACGTCGTGTGCGACCTGACAATCGCCAGTCGAGAACACGCGAAGTTCAAGCAGACAGATGCCGATGTGGGCTCGTTCGACGCGGGCTACGGCTCGGCCTACCTCGCCAAGATGGTCGGACAAAAGTTCGCCCGGGAGATCTTCTTCCTGGGGCGGACGTACTCCGCCCAGGACATGCAGCGAATGGGCGCAGTCAACATCGTCGTGGGCCACGAAGACCTCGAAGCCGAGGCGCTAGAGATGGCCAAGGAGATCAACGGCAAGAGCCCCACGGCACAACGGATGCTCAAGTTCGCGTTTAATCTGACCGATGACGGTCTGATGGGCCAGCAGGTGTTCGCAGGTGAGGCGACGCGTCTGGCCTACATGACCGACGAGGCCGTCGAAGGTCGGGACTCCTTCCTGGAGAAGCGTGACCCCGACTGGTCACCGTTTCCTTATTACTACTGATCAGGGAACAGGACCTGTGGCGCCAACAGGTCGAATCCGTCTCCCTACTGGTGACTGATCAATCTCGCCTGGATAGACGTCCCAAGACAGGACGCCACTAGCCCAGGACGCGATAGACCTTGTGGTTTGCAGCCTGCGCGCGAGGGCGCACGATCATCCGGTCGATGTTGACGTGAGGGGGACGGGTCGCTACCCATGCCACGCAGTCAGCGATGTCCTCTGAAGTCAGCGGCTGTGCCACCCCTGCATACACCGCGTCGGCCTTGGCCCGATCCCCACCGAAGCGGGTCAGCGCGAAGCCCTCGGACCGCACCATGCCCGGCGCAATCTCGCACACCCGCACCGGTTGGTCCCAAAGCTCCAACCGCAAGGTGTCGACGACCGCACGGACCGCGAACTTGGTGGCCACATAACCGCCACCACCCTCATAGGCGACCTGACCCGCGGTCGAGCCCATCACCACGATCTGGCCCTGCGAGGTCACGAGCGAGGGCAGCAGCGCCTTGGTGACGGCCACGACGCCGATGACGTTGACCTCGTACATCGACCGCCACTGGTCAAGGTCGGACCGGGCCACCGGATCGGCCCCGAGCGCCCCGCCGGCGTTGTTCACGAGCAGGTCACAGCGCCCACCGACATCGTCGGCGAGCGCTGCCACGTCGTCGGCGGACGTTACGTCGCACACCACTGCACGGCCGCCGATCTCTGCGGCAAGGGCGGCTATCCGGTCAGCGCGCCGGGCCGCGCACACGACCTCGAACCCTTCGACGGCAAGTCGGCGAGCTGTGGCGGCTCCGATGCCGCTGCTCGCTCCGGTCACCACGGCCAACGGGCGTGTCATCTCATTCACCCGCCTAGTATTCACGGTCCGGAGAGAACATAGGCTCGGAGGGTGAGTGGTTCCGGTCTACGTGCGCTGCCCGTCGCTTCGGGACGAGCCGTGCTCAGCGTCCTGGGCGATCTTCAGAGAGCTCTGAACGGTTCAGGGCCGGCTGTGGCCCCACATGCGGTGGACAATCCCCCACAGCCCGTTCCTGAGGATGTACATGGCCTCCCCCCGGGCCTGGCGCTGACGATCGGCACGTCAGGCTCGAGCGGGCGCCCCAAGCTGGCAATGCTGACCGGCGCCGCCCTCGTTGCCTCAGCCACCACCACCCATCAGCGGCTGGGTGGCCCGGGCCAATGGCTACTAGCCCTTCCGGCCCACCACATCGCCGGAATTCAGGTCCTTGTTCGGTCACTGGTCGCGAACAGGACACCGGTCTGCATGGATCTGACAGGAGGCTTCACCAGTACAGCGTTCGCCCGAGCCACCGCACAGATCCCCCCCGACACCAGGGCCTACACCGCACTGGTGCCAACCCAGCTCGTCCGACTGCTCGCCTCCGCTGAGGGACGCGAGGCGCTCACCCGATACGCCGCCACACTCCTGGGCGGGGCAGCCGCACCGTCCAGTCTGCTGATCACAGCAAGGGAAGCCGGGGTCCGGGTGGTCACCACCTACGGCATGAGCGAGACGTCTGGCGGCTGCGTCTATGACGGTCATGCCCTTGACTTCAGTCGCGTTCAGCTCGAGGACGACGGCCGGATCCGGCTCGGCGGCGCCACCCTCGCACAGGGCTATCTCGGCGAACCCGAACTCACGGCCAAGTCATTTTGCGAAGACGTGGATGGCGTATCCTGGTTCCGCACCGACGACGTGGGCCATCTGGACGCGGGTGCTCTTATCATCGACGGCCGTATCGACGATCTGATCAACACCGGCGGCCTCAAGGTGGTACCGCGCCTGGTCGAGGCGGCACTGGTCGGGCTCGACGCCATCACCGAGGCCATCGTGGTGGGCAGTCCCGACGCCGAGTGGGGCCAGGTCGTCAGTGCCGCGATCGTTGTCGCGCGAGGCAGTTCGTCCCCAACCCTTGACGAGGTGCGCGACCAGCTGCGCGGCATACTGCCTGACTACGGGCTGCCGCGGCGGCTGGTG